>JBBSQT010000024.1:0-13976 GCA_038243775.1 Actinomycetales bacterium
ACGCCCCACCTTCCCCGGCCGGCGCGAACGCACCCGTTCCCGGCTGGCCCGGCTGACCGGGTGGAGCAATGAAAGCTACTCGCCCATCCTGGAACCGCTGCTGCGCATTGTGCGGGTCAGAAATCCCAAAGAAGACTTCGAACTGATCCAGCGTGCGTTCACGGTCGCCGAAAAATACCATGAGGGCCAGAAGCGCAAAAGCGGGGACCCCTACATCACCCACCCTGTTGCGGTGGCCACCATCCTGGCTGAAATGGGCATGACCGGCAGCACCCTGGCTGCCGCCCTGCTCCATGACACCGTGGAGGACACGCCTTACACGCTGGCGGAGCTGGAGCGGGACTTCGGCCCCGAAATCACCATGCTCGTGGACGGGGTCACCAAACTCGACAAGGTCGAATTTGGTGCCGCTGCGCAGGCCGAAACCGTGCGCAAGATGGTCATAGCCATGGCCAAGGACATCCGGGTCCTGGTCATCAAGCTGGCGGATCGGCTCCACAACGCCCGCACCTGGCGGTTCGTCTCGGCGGCCTCCTCCGGCAAGAAGGCCAGGGAGACCCTGGACATCTTTGCCCCGCTCGCGCACCGCCTGGGCATGAACGCGATGAAGTGGGAGCTTGAGGAGCTCTCCTTCGCCGCCCTGTACCCCAAGGTGTACGAGGAAATTGTGCGCATGGTGCAGGACCGTTCCCCGGAGCGTGAAAAGCAGCTCAGCATCATCCGCCGCGAAATTGTTGAGATGCTTCGGGTGTCCAAGCTCAAAGCCGACGTCACCGGACGGCCCAAGCACTACTACTCCATTTACCAGAAAATGGTGGTCCGCAACAAGGACTTCGACGACATCAACGACCTCATCGGCGTCCGAGTCATTGTTGACACGGTGGGCGACTGCTACGCCGCACTGGGGCAGATCCACGCGCTCTGGAGCCCCCTTGTGGGACGCTTCAAGGACTACATTGCGCTGCCAAAATTCAACATGTACCAATCCCTCCACACCACCGTGGTGGGTCCCGGCGGGAAGCTCGTCGAGATTCAAATCCGCACCCTGGAAATGCACCAGCGTGCCGAGTACGGTGTGGCCGCCCACTGGAAATACAAGTCGGGGAACAAGGCGCCGGTCAGTGTCCAGGAGGACATGAACTGGCTGCGGACACTGGTTGATTGGCAGCAGGAAACCAGTGACCCCAACGAGTTCCTGGATTCTTTGCGCTTTGAGATGAACTCCAAGGAAGTGTACGTCTACACCCCCATGGGCCGCGTCATTGCCCTGCCCGAGGGCTCCACGCCCGTGGACTTTGCCTATTCCGTCCACACCGAGGTGGGCAACCGCACCATCGGTGCCAGGGTCAACGGCAAACTTGTGCCGCTGAACAGCGAACTTTCCCACGGCGACACCGTGGAGATCTTCACCAACAAGGCAGAAGGTGCCGGGCCCAGCCAGGACTGGCAGAACTTTGTCAAAAGCGCCCGTGCACGGAACAAGATTCGGCAATGGTTTACGAAGGAACGCCGGGACGAGTCCATTGAAAAGGGCAAGGAGCTGCTCACGAAGGCCATGCGCAAGCAGAACCTTCCCCTGCAAAAGCTCATGACCCATGACGCGCTGCTGGCCGTGACCGAGCACTTCCATTACGTGGACATTGCGGGACTGTATGCGGCCGTGGGGGATGGGCACACCTCGGCGCAGTCCGTGGTGGAGCGGCTGCGCGAGCTCATTGGCCCGCACGACGAGATGGAGGACGCCCCGGCACCGCTGGCAGCGCATGTTCCCGCCGCACGCTCCAGGGTCTCCGATTCCGGCGTGATCGTGCACGGCGTGGAGGACGTCCTGGTCAAACTGGCCCGCTGCTGCACCCCTGTCCCGCCGGATCCCATCACCGGGTTCGTCACGAAGGGTTCGGGTATTTCCGTTCACCGCCAGGACTGCCGCAACCTGTTGCACCTGAAGGGTGAACCGGACAAGCTCGTGGAAGTGGAATGGGCGCCCACACAGTCCGGTGTGTTCCTCGTGGAGATCCAGGTTGAAGCCCTGGATCGCAAGAACCTGCTCTCAGATGTCACCCGCGTGCTCTCGGAAAGCCATGTGAACATTCTGGCTGCCAGTGTCCAAACATCGCGGGACCGTGTGGCCGTCTCCAAGTTTGCCTTTGAAATGGGTGATCCGAAGTACCTGGACCACGTGCTGAACGCCGTGCGGCGGGTCGACGGCGTCTTTGATGTGAACCGTTTCACCGGTGGCCAGCGCCGCGCCTGACTGGTCGGCGGATGCCGCACCAGGTCTACCTGGGCAGGAACCGAAAGGTCCTAGTCGGCCGCCTCCAGCATGCTTTGGACGAGCTCCTGGCCGCGCAGCTTCCCCGGCACATGGGTGGCTGCCTGCAGTCCCAGCCGAATCCGCCCCAGGGAGCAGTGCAGGGCCGGGCGTGCAACCATGGCGGCCAAAACCCTCCTCGCCAGCGGAACCGGCACCGTGCGGGCCACATCGAGGGCTGTGCGCAGCGGGGTTGTCACGAGAGCCCCGCCCATGGTCTGCACCTCCGCGGGATCGAGCCCGACCTGGCGCAGGGTGCAGCCGCTGAAGGGCGGCAGTGAGGAACTGCGGACTTCGTGGTTCTGCAGCAGGACAATGACCTCAGGCGGGGGAGCGCAGCCGTAGACCCACGCGGCACTGAGCTGGCCCAGGACCGCACGGGTGGCAAGGACGGCCGGGATGTGGTGTTGCAGGGCCGTGGCGCGCAGGACGGGGCTTTCCTGCACTGCGGCGGAGCGAAAAGCGTGCCCAATGATCGGCACCAGGACGCCGTCGAGCTTCATGGCATGCAATTCGGCCAGAACGAACCGTTCGCCGGCCACAATCACCTGATCCAGCGGCATGGTCTGCGGGGTTTCGTCGTCTTCCATCATCCACCCAGAGTGCACCCTGGGAGGGGAAACAAAAAGGCCTCCGGGCCGGGTTGTGGACAACCCGGCCCGGAGGCCCCGCAAATGCGCTAAAACGTGGTGCGTTGATACTTGGTCAATGCAACGTGCGCAGCCTTAGGAGAAGTCGGCTGCAGCCTTCTGGATCTGCTCCAGCCAAAGTTCACGGGCGGACAACGCCTCCGTGGCCTTGGCAACCCTGCGGGCGTCTCCGGCCTTCTCAGCCTGGGCCAAGTCGTCCTTCAAACCGGCAATGGTGGCTTCCAGCTGGCTCAGCGCGCTGCTGGTGCGCGCCTTGGCCTCCGGATCGCTGCGGCGCCAGTTGTCCTCGTCTGCGGCGCGGACGGCTTCCTCGACCTTGCGCAGGCCCGCTTCAACGCGCTGCATGTCGCTGCGGGGGACCTTGCCGGCTTCTTCCCAACGGTCGCGGATGTTCTGCAACGCCTTCTTCGTGGCGTTGAGGTCCTGGATTGGCAAAAGAGCCTGAGCCTCCGTGATCAAGGCTTCCTTGACCACCAGGTTGGCGCCGAACTCTTCATCCAAGGCGTCATTGGCGTGCTGGCGGGCCGAGAAGAACTTATCCTGGGCGCCGCGGAAACGGGCCCACAGGGCGTCGTCATCCTTGCGGCTGGCACGGGGGGAGCTCTTCCACTGGTCCATCAGCCGGCGGTACTCCCCGGCAGCCCAACCCCACTCGGTGGAGGTGGCGAGCTCCTCGGCGGCTTGGATCAAGGCTTCCTTGGCGGACTTCGCCGAAGCGTTGGTGTTGTCGAGCTGGGAGAAGTACGCGCGGCGGTGGCGGTCAAACACGGTGCGGGCGCTGCGGAATCGCTTCCACAGCCCTTCCTCCGTGGCCCGGCCCAGGCGCATGCCCGACTTCTGGGCCTGCTTCCACGACTCGAACAGCTCGTTCATCCGGGCGCTGCTGACCTTCCACTGGATGGTGGCAGGATCGCCTGCGGCAATGCCTTCCGCTTCGGCAACAATGGCTTCGCGGGCAGCCAGCTCAACCGAGCGGGCCGCCTCGTGGGCTGCGCGTTCGCTGGCTCCCAGGGCCTTGATGTTCTCTTCGAGCGCTGCCAGTCGTGCCAGTGCGGCATTGACGTCGCCAACAGAGGTGCGCTCGGCGAGTTGCCCACGCAGGTTCTCAACCGTCTTGTTCATGTCCGTGGTGGGGGCCTTGGCCTCGACGCGCTGTTCCAGCAGGGCAACCTGGGCAACGATGTCATCAAATTTGCGCACGAAATAGCTCAGTGCCTCATCCTTGCTGGCACCCGGGTACTGGCCCACGGGAAACTCTTCGCCGTCCAGCAGCAGGAAAACGTGGCCGTCTTCCTCGGCGCGGCCAAACTTGGCGGCCTCTGCCAGGTTGACCGCCGCGGCGGCGGGAGCGGCCGGAGCCGCCGGGGCGGCGGGCGCCGGCGCGGCAGGGGCCTTGGGCCGGGCCGCAAATGCGGCCGGGGAAGCCGGGGAGGCCGGGGAGGCCGGGGAGGCCGGGGAGGCCGGGGAGGCCGGGGAAGGAGTGGGGGCCGGGACGGGGGCCGGCGCGGCAGGGGCCGCCGTCGTGCCTTCTACACCGGATGCACCCTCAGGTGCAGGAACCGCGGCTGTCGTTGGGGCAAGTGTTTCGTCGGATTCTTGACTGTGTGTCACCGCTAAAAGTCTTTCGCGTCGATGGAAACTGGAGGTGGGGCGTGGGCCTGGCCGGGACCGTTGGACTGCGTTGCGCCGCAATGCACGGCGCCGCAGCAGGAAAAGGCCGGTGAAAATTATTTGAGCTGCAACGAGTCTATCGTCACCTTGGTCTTGGGTGCACCGTCGGAGCCGCCGTCCTGGATTCCGTCCTTGGCAATCCGGCTCACCACGTCAAGGCCGCTGGTGACCTTGCCAACAATGGAGTAGCCGCCATCACCCTGCGGCAGGTTCGTGTCTTCGTAGGTGATGAAGAACTGTGTTCCGTTGGAATAGGTGGAGGCGGCGCGGGCGACGGCGATGGTGCCGGCGGGGTAGTTGCCGTCGGACGGGGTGTTCTCCACGGGGCCCCACTGGTAGTTGGGATCGCCGTTGCCGTCACCCTTGAGGGACCCGCATTGCAGGACGCCGAAGTTGGGCGAGTTGGTCAGGCGGTGGCAGGTTTTGCCCGTCATGAAGCCGGTGTCCGCGAGGGACTTGAACACGGCTGCGGCCTGCGGGGCCTTGGTGCCGTCAAACTCCACGCCCAGCGGCTTCCCGTTCAGGGTCAGGGTGCCGGTGAAGGTCTTGCCCCTGGCCGTGTCGGCGTTCGGGACCGTGGGGCTGTTGGTGCCTTCCGGTGCCGGCATGGCCGAGGCCGTGCTGGTCCCGGTGGGTTCGGGTGCCGCACCGGTTTTGTTCTCCTTGGGGGAGAACACCGTCAGGGCCAGGACCGTGGCAATCGCGAGCGCAACAACAATGGCGCCGATGGCGATGATGTTGTCGCGCTTGCGAAACAGCAGCCGCTGCTGGTGCATGGCCCGGTTGGCCTCCATGCGTGCAACGCGTGCCTTGGCTTCGCGGCTGGGTTTATTGGCCAACTGTGCCTCTCCTTCAATTGAGCGGTATGCACACCTGCCGCGGCGGGGCCGGGCGGGCGGGTTAGGGGTGCGCGGCCAAACCTTATAAAATGGCAGCCGGTGACAGTTTACCCATGAGGGCCCACACTGTGGCGTTCATGTCCTTTAGGCGCGCTCACCGTGACGACCAATTCATCCCGCCGCACCTGGACTCCTGCTGCAAGGATCCGGTGCATGTTAGGAGAGCATCACCCATGGCACGCAACGCCTCCTTGTCAGGTTTCCCCGAATGGCTTCCCGAGGAGCGGCTGGTGGAGGCGCATGTGCTTGACACCCTGCGGCGCACCTTTGAGCTGCACGGCTTCTCCTCGATCGAGACCCGCGCGGTGGAAACCGTGGGGCACCTGCTGCGCAAGGGTGAGATCGACAAGGAGGTGTACGGCCTCTCCCGCCTGCAGGACGACGACGGCAACAGCGCCACCGCTGCCAAGGACGACCCCAACGCGCTGGCCCTGCACTTTGATTTGACGGTGCCCTTTGCCCGCTATGTGGTGGAAAACGCCGGCTACCTCTCCTTCCCCTTCCGTCGCTACCAGATCCAGAAGGTCTGGCGCGGTGAGCGTCCCCAGGAGGGCCGTTATCGCGAGTTCACCCAGGCGGATATCGATGTGGTGGCCGACGGCGTACTGCCGTTCCGCTATGACGTGGAACTTGCGCTGGTGATCGCAGAGGCGCTCTCCGCCCTGCCCATCCCGGCCTTCAAGCTGCGCATCAACAACCGCAAGCTCGCCGAAGGCTTCTACCGCGGCATCGGCCTGACCGACACCGCCGGGGTCCTGCGCAGCATCGACAAACTGGATAAGATCGGCCCGGACAAGGTGGGGGAGCTGCTCAAGAACGAGCTCGGAGCCACGGACGAACAGGCCGCCAAGGCCCTGGCCCTGGCCGCCATCCGCACCGAGGACACCTCCTTCGTAGAGCACGTCCGCGCCCTGGGCGTCAACGACGAACTGATGGAAGAAGGCCTGAACGAGCTGGAACAGGTCATTTCTGCGGCCGTGAAGAGCGCCCCCGGATCCGTCGTTGCAGACCTTTCCATTGCGCGCGGCCTCGACTACTACACGGGGACGGTCTACGAAACCGTCCTCGTCGGCCACGAGCAGCTCGGCTCCATTTGCTCCGGCGGACGCTACGACGCACTCGCATCGAAGGGCAACCGCAAGTTCCCCGGCGTCGGACTGTCCATCGGCGTCACGCGCCTGGTGGCCCGCATCCTGAGCCAGGAATTCGCCAAGGCTTCCCGCGGCGTGCCCACCGCCGTGCTGGTGACCCTGGCCGACGAGGACAGCTGGCCAGACGCCCAGGACGTGGCGGCAGCCCTGCGCGGCCGCGGCATCGCCACTGAAGTTGCAGCCAAGGCGGACAAGTTCGGCAAGCAGATCAAGTACGCGGACCAGCGCGGCATCCCCTACGTCTGGTTCACGGAGCCGGACGGCACCCACCAGGTCAAGGACATCCGCTCCGGCGAGCAGGTCGCAGCCGATCCCGCAGCCTGGATGCCCCCGGCCGAAGACCTGACACCCCAAATCATCAAGGCCTAGGCACCTGCGTCCGGTGCCCGGATAGGCGCCGAGGGAATGCCGGTCCGCAGTGGGGCCGGGCCACCGGCACCTTGAATCACCGGTAAACTTCTAGACAAACCACTTTTGCGGCCTGGAAACAAGGCCGTCCACCACCATTGAAAGGAATGCTGTGCTGCGCACACATGACCTGGGCTCCCTGCGGGCTGAACACATTGGCCAAACCGTAACCCTCTCGGGTTGGGTCGCCCGCCGCCGCGACCATGGCGGCGTTGCTTTCCTTGACCTGCGTGACGCTTCGGGCGTTGCACAGGTGGTTGTGCGAGAGGAAGAAGTGTTCCACGCCCTGCGCAACGAGTTCGTGCTGCAGATCACCGGCACGGTCTCACGCCGCCCCGAAGGCAACGAAAACCCGGCCCTCGCAACAGGTGAGATTGAAGTCATGGCGGACGACGTCGTCGTTCTTAACGAAGCCGCGCCGCTGCCGTTCCAGGTGGATGAGCACGTGGAAGTCGGTGAGGAAGCACGCCTGAAGCACCGCTACCTTGACCTGCGCCGCCCCGGCATGCAGCGCAACCTGCGCCTGCGCTCGGAAGCCAACCGCGTGGCCCGCAACCTGCTGCACGAGCAGGGCTACACCGAAATTGAAACCCCCACGCTGACGCGTTCCACGCCCGAAGGCGCCCGCGACTTCGTGGTGCCGGCACGCCTTGCACCCGGTTCCTGGTACGCGCTGCCCCAGTCACCGCAGCTTTTCAAGCAGCTCCTGCAGGTGGGCGGCTTCGAGAAGTACTACCAGATCGCCCGCTGCTACCGCGATGAGGACTTCCGTGCGGACCGCCAGCCGGAATTCACGCAGCTGGACATTGAGGCCAGCTTCGTTGACCAGGACGACATCATCGCCCTGGGCGAGAAGATTGTTTCCGAACTGTGGAAGCTGATCGACGTGCAAATTCCGCTGCCGATCCAGCGCATGACCTACCGCGACGCCATGGCCCGCTTCGGCTCCGACAAGCCGGATCTGCGCTTCGGCCTGGAACTGACTGACCTGACCGAGTTCTTCAAGGACACCGAGTTCGGTGTGTTCAAGGCCCCCTACGTTGGTGCCGTGGTCATGCCCGGCGGCGCCTCACAGCCCCGACGCCAGCTCGACGCCTGGCAGGAATGGGCCAAACAGCGCGGCGCCAAGGGCCTTGCCTATGTCCTGATCAAGGAAGAAGGCGAGCTGACCGGCCCCGTTGCCAAGAACCTGACCGACGCTGAGCGGGCCGGCCTGGCCGACGCCGTGGGCGCCACGACAGGCGACGCCATCTTTTTCGCCGCCGGCGAGGTTTCCCCCTCACGCGCACTGCTCGGTGCCGCCCGTGTTGAGATCGGCCACCGCACCGGATTGATCGACCCCAAGGACTGGGCCTTCGTGTGGATTGTTGACGCACCCATGTTCGAGCCCGCCTCCGAGGCCGTTGCCTCCGGCGACGTTGCTGTCGGTGCCGGCCAATGGACCGCAGTGCACCACGCGTTCACCTCGCCCAAGCCCGAGTTCATGGACACCTTCGACACCGATCCGGCCAGCGCACTGTCCTACGCCTACGACATTGTGTGCAACGGCAACGAGATTGGCGGCGGATCCATCCGCATCCACCAGCGCGACGTGCAGGAACGCGTGTTTGAGCTCATGGGCCTGGATAAGGAATCCGCGCAGACCAAGTTCGGCTTCCTGCTCGAAGGCTTCAAGTACGGCGCCCCGCCGCACGGCGGCATCGCCATTGGCTGGGACCGTGCCGTGTCGTTGTTGGCCGGGGTGGATTCCATCCGCGACGTCATCGCCTTCCCGAAGTCCGGCGGCGGCTACGACCCGCTGACCCAGGCCCCGGCCCCGATCACAGCCCAGCAGCGCAAGGAAGCCGGCGTGGACTTCAAGCCCGAAGCCAAGCCCGAAGCCAAGGCTGGCAACGGCGAAAAGTAACACCAGCTTTTACGAAAAGGCCGGTCACCTGCAGGGGTGGCCGGCCTTTTGCGTACCCGCGCTAGGATTGTTCGATGCTTGCAGCCCTCGCCTCCCTTGACGATCTGGAATCCCTCATGACTGCGGCCTGGCCCGCAGTGGAAAGCTCGACGTCGGACGGTTGGCTCCTGCGTTCGGCCGGCGGTGTCACGCAGCGGGCCAATTCAATCTGGCCAATGTCTGCAGCCGCTGACCTTGCCACCAGCGTGCGGCACGCCGAGAACTGGTATGGCGCCCACCGCCAGCCCGTCATCTTCCAACTCACCCGACGGCTTGAAAACGCGGCCGTGGAGGAATTCCTGGACGGCCGCGGCTACTCCCGGCAGTCCGAAACCCTCATCATGACAGCCGAGTCCTCCCCGGCTAAGGCGTCGGCGCCTGATGGCGTGACACTCGAGTTGGCCACGGCGCCGAGCGGGGAATGGCTTGAGCTGTGGTGGTCTGTTGACGGCCGCGGCGGCGAGGAGGAGAAACTGGTGGCACAGCGCATCCTCATAGGGGTGCCGTCGCTGTATGCCAGTGCCCGCAACGCTGACGGGGATGTTGTGGGCACGGGCCGCCTCACACTCGTGGACGGCTGGGGCGGCGTGTACTGCATGGCGACGCACCCGGATTTCCGCCGCCAAGGCATGGCCGCTGCCGTTCTTCAGCGGCTCAGCCACGAGGCGGCGGCGTCCGGTGCCGGCAGGCTGTGGCTCCTGGTGGCCGCCGCCAATGCGGGCGCCCGGGCTTTGTACTCTGCGGCCGGTTTTAAGGACTCAGCCCGCTACCACTACCGCCAGGCCCCGGTGCCCAGGACGCCGGGCCGCTGCTGACCTCCCCACACCCGGACGCGGCACCATCTCCTGTCGTGTTTTGGCGAACGCTGTTGCCGTTGGATGAGGGAGGGTTTGCCGAAACAGCCCGCAAGGTGCGGGAGGGAACGCCGGGCCTCAGGCCTGCGGCGTCTCAGTGATGAGGACCCGGACTGCGCAGAAATCAGCGGCGGCCTTTTGCACAACAACCATCTTTGGATCCGCCACGGCCAGGGGAGCAAGGCGCGGCCGCCCGGCCAGGGCACGCAGCGTCGGGGATCCCAGCACCGACTCGACGAGCGCCTTGTCGCCACCCGTGGCCAGGTATTCAAAGGGAACTCCCGCGAAAACCTTGGCTGCCTCTGCAGCCGCCCGCTCCGCGACCACCGCACCCTGGTCGCCGCCACGGGAGCGTGCAGAAGCAGTGCCCACCTTGGACGAGAGAAGTTTTCCGGCAACCGCGACACCGACGCCGTAACCGCCCCGCCGGACCAGCACCAAACCCAGGCGGCGCTCCTGCGCCGCCAGCGAAGCCAGCCGTTCCACCAGCCCGGCACCCCGGCCGGGCCGCCCGTCCTCGGGCCAGGGCGGGGTGAGCAGCGCGGCGGCGCCGTCCAGCAGGCGCAGCAACACGCCGTCGTCCGTGTTTTCCGCGGCGGCAAGGCCCCCGTGGGCGGCGGAAAACCGCTCCACCCAGCCGGTCAGGCGCTCGGCGGGGACGTGGGCGGTGCGTTGGGTGGCGTTCACCCCGCCAGCCTACCGGGCCAAGCGTGGGGCCGGTGGCGATAGCCTAGAGGGGTGAGTGACCTTTTTAGTGCCCTGCGCGGCGACGATGACACGGACGACGACGGCCCCCTGGCCATGGGCGGGTCGGCGGAGCTGGCACGGCCGCGCAGCCCCCTCGCCGTGCGCATGCGCCCGCGCGCACTCGATGAAGTGGTGGGGCAGCAGCACCTGCTCGGACCAGGCTCGCCGCTGCAGATGCTGGCAGCCGGCGGCAGTGCCGGGGGAGCGGCGGGCCCTGCCTCGCTGATGCTGTGGGGCCCGCCGGGGACGGGCAAAACCACACTGGCCCATGTCATTGCTCGCGGGCCGGGACGGAAGTTCGTCGAACTTTCCGCCATTACGGCCGGCGTGAAGGACGTGCGCCGCGTCATGGACCAGGCCCTGACCGACAGGGACCTGCACGGGCGCACCACGGTGTTGTTCCTGGATGAGATCCACCGTTTCAACAAGGCGCAGCAGGATGCGCTGCTGCCCGGGGTGGAAAACCGCTGGGTGGTGCTGATTGCTGCAACCACGGAAAACCCTTCGTTCTCGGTGGTGGCCCCGCTGCTCTCGCGCTCCATCCTGCTCACGTTGAAGCCGCTGACCAACACAGACATTGAGGGCCTGCTGGCACGTGCCATCACGGACCCGCGCGGACTGGACGGCCTGGTCACGGTGACTGACGAGGCCCTGGACCACCTGGTCCGGCTTGCGGCAGGGGACGCCCGCCGCGCCCTGACCACCCTCGAAGCGGCCGCCGGTGTGGCGTTGTCAGAGCGTGAGCGGTCCCGGGCGGCCGCCGCCACCGGTGATGAAGGCGCGCCCGCCGACACCGCCACCCCTTCGGCTGACGCCACAACCACCGCCACCACTTCGGATGACGCGCCCGTGGTCATCGACCTGGCCATAGCCGAACGCGCCATCGACGCCGCGGCCGTGCGCTACGACAGGGCCGGCGACCAGCACTATGACATCATCAGTGCGTTCATCAAGTCCGTGCGCGGCTCCGACGTCGACGCCGCCCTGCACTACCTTGCCCGCATGCTCGAGGCAGGGGAGGACCCCCGCTTCATTAGCCGCCGCATCATGATCTCGGCAGCCGAGGACGTGGGCATGGCCGATCCCACGGCGCTGCAAACCGCCGTCGCTGCTGCCCAGGCGGTGGCGCTGATAGGCATGCCGGAGGCCCGGATCATCCTGGCCGAGGCCGTGGTGCATGTGGCCACGGCGCCGAAGTCGAACGCCGCCTACAACGGCATCAATGCCGCCATCGCCGATGTCCGTGCAGGGAAGGGCAGCACCGTCCCGCCGCCGCTGCGCGATGCGCACTACGCCGGTTCGGCCGGGCTGGGACACGGCAAGGGGTACCTTTACTCCCACGATTCACCGCACTCCATCGCCACCCAGCAGTATCCGCCGGACGACCTGGTGGGCACCAACTACTACACACCCACGGCGAATGGCCACGAACGGGACCTGGGCCCCCGACTCGCCCGGCTGCGGGAAATCATTCGCGGGACAGGGCCCAGAAACGTCTGACGGCACAGCCGCAGTGGGCAGCCCGGTCCCCGGTGAACGCCTGCAGCCCCGTCCGGGTGCAGGCACCGGCGCAGGCAGGGACGCCAACGGCCCTTCCACCTGATCCCAAGTGGTAGAGTTAACGCCGCACTGGCAAGCTCCGGCTCCATGCACAACATCAAAGCTGAATTGGCGGGTATTTCCCGCGCCTTCATGCCCCGTTGTGCATGCCCGGGTGCTGTAGCGATGGGTGGCAATAGCCCCAGCTCTCCACAATGGAGGCCAGGAAAACACATATTGCACATATTGGAAGGACACAAGTGGCTAACAACACACGTGCCCGCCGTCAGGCCCGCCTTTCGCGGTCCCTCGGCATTGCCCTGACCCCCAAGGCCGCCAAGTACCTGGAGCGCCGCCCGTACGGCCCCGGTGAGCATGGCCGTGCCCGCAAGAAGCAGGACAGTGACTACGCCGTGCGTCTGCGTGAAAAGCAGCGTCTGCGCGCCCAGTACGGCATCCGCGAAGCACAGATGACCCGTGCCTTCGAAGAAGCCAAGCACACCAAGGGCATGACCGGTGAAAACCTGGTTGAAATCCTGGAAAGCCGTTTGGATGCCCTGGTTCTGCGTGCAGGCTTCGCCCGCACCACGGCCCAGGCCCGCCAGCTGGTTGTGCACCGCCACATCATGGTAGACGGCGCCCGCGTGGACCGCCCGTCGTTCCGCGTTGCCGAGGGTCAGCTGATCCACGTGCACCCGCGCAGCCAGACCATGGTTCCGTTGCAGCTCGCTGCAGCCGGCGCCCACCGCGACGTGCTCCCCGCCGTCCCCGCATACTTGGATGTGAAGCTGGAGAGCCTGCAGGCCCGCCTGGTTCGCAAGCCCAAGCGCGTTGAGGTTCCCGTAACCTGTGAAGAGCAGCTGGTTGTGGAATTCTACTCACGCTAACAGCGCGAGATAGAATCCAAGATCACTCTTGGCTCCAAACACAAAACAGCCCGTGGCACGCGCCGCGGGCTGTTTTGCAGCCAAAGCAACCCTAATTTATCAACTAGGCTACTTTGGAAGAAACGTACTTAACCGAGTAACGAATTGAGGCGGCACACACATGAGTGGTGGCGACATTGCAGGATTGATCGCGGCGGGAGTCTTCGCCGTGCTGGTGGCATTGCTGGCGGTGCCCATTTTCAAGCTCGGCAAGGTTTTTGATGAAATCCGGAGCACCATCAAGCAAATCGGGGATGGCACCACGCCGCTGATTGATGAAGTGACGGCCACCGTGGCCACCACCAACACCCAGCTCGGGAAGGTGGACGGGATTTCCAACAATGTCTCTGACGCCACCGCCAACATCTCCGCCCTGTCCGCCCTGGTGGCGGCAACAATCGGCCAGCCGCTGATCAAGGTCTCCGCGTTCTCCTACGGCGTCCGCCAGGCATTGGCCGCACGCAACAAGCCGGGCCGCTCCCGGCACAGCCGCTGAGAATGCCCAAAAAAGCCACTGAAGGATAAAATAAATGAAGAAGATCTTCTGGTTGGGCGTGGGCATCACCATTGGCGTCATCGCGGCCCGCAAAATCGCGTCGGTACAAGGCGCCATGGGCCCCGAAGGCCTGAACCGGGCCGTAGGCAGGGTCACCGACGCCGTGCACGACTTCGCCGACGCACTGCGTGAGAACATGAATGAGCGTGAAGCCGATTTGCGCCTGGCGCTTGGGGTCGACCAGCCCGCCGCAGAATCACGCCGCCAAGCCAGCCAAGGCCGCTGACACACACAATGCACAAGGCAGGAACAAGGGTTCTTGCCGGCAGGAACTATTGAAGGAGCCACCAGGCTAATGAAATCGCACGACATCGCACGC
>JBBSQT010000025.1:0-13824 GCA_038243775.1 Actinomycetales bacterium
GCTGCAGGGTGTGGAAACACTGCCCCAGCGCATGGACGAGCACCTGCGCAATGCGGCCGCCGTGGCGCAGTGGCTCGAGGCCGACGAGCGTGTCTCCTGGGTGCAGTTCGCCGGACTGCCCAGCCACCCGCATTACGGGCGTGGACAGCATTACCTGCCCAACGGCGTCGGATCCGTCTTTGCCTTCGGAGTGAAGGGCGGGCGTGCCGCAGGAAAGGTCTTCATCGACGCCCTGCAGCTGGCCAGCCACCTGGCCAACATCGGCGACTCGCGCACCCTGGTCCTGCACCCGGGATCCACCACACACCAGCAACTGACTGCGGAACAGTTGGAGGCGGCCGGCGTGCCGGAGGACCTGATCCGCATTTCTGTTGGGCTCGAGGACCTGGCGGACATCCTGTGGGACCTGGACCAGGCCCTCACCGCAGCCCAGTCCTTCGATGCCGGAAGCACCGGGGTTTCCGGGACCGAAACCGTTGATTCCTGCACGATGGGGGCAAACGCATGAGCACCGCAGCACGCACCTGGGTGGGCCCCACTGCTCCCGAGCGCCTTGCCATCCTGCGCAGAACGAAGTCCATTGCCATTGTGGGCGCCTCCGACAAGCCGTCCCGCGCCAGCTACTTCGTGGCCACCTACCTGCTCTCCTCCAGCAGCTACCGGGTTTATTTCGTGAACCCGGTGGCCACGGAGATCCTGGGGCAGCCGGTGTACAAAACACTGGCGGACCTGCCGGAGGTTCCGGACCTGGTGGATGTGTTCCGCCGCCACGACGACCTGCCGTCCGTCCTGGAGGAGACTCTCGCCGTCGGTGCCAAGACGCTCTGGCTCCAGCTCGGCGCCTGGCACGAGGAGGTTGCCGCCAAGGCCGAAGCCGCCGGCTTGGAAGTTGTCATGGACAGGTGCGTGAAGATTGAACATGCACGCTTCCACGGCGGACTGCACCTGGCAGGTTTCGACACCGGCGTGATTTCCTCCAAGCGTCAGGTTCTCGCCTGAGACCTGTTTGATGAACCGGCCGGGCATCCTGCGGAACGCAGCGGGGTGCCCGGGCGTATCCGGGCAGGGCTGGGAGTGCAGCTTTTTTCCGGGGGCCTCGCAAGGTGCCTTCCCATTGCCTGTGCAGGGCGCGGTTGATACCATCGCCCATGACACAGTTGCGGAATTCCACCATGCTCGTTGTCGGTGCCACCGGAGGCCTGGGAACGGCCATCAGCCGCCGGCTTTCCACTGAAGGGGTTCACCTGGTATTGGCGGGGCGCAACGAAGTGAAGCTGGCAGCCCTGGCGGACGAGCTGGGCGATTCGGTGGCAGACACGATTTGCGCAGATCTGGCACTGCCGGGCGGACCTGCGGCCTTGGCTGCGGCATTGACGCAGGATGGCGGACTTGACGGTGTCATTTATGCGGCCGGCGTGGTTGCCTTCGGCCCCTTGGCTGAATTGGGCGAAGACGGCTTCGAACAGATGTTGTTGATCAATTTTGCCGCTCCCGTGCTACTGCTCAAGAATCTACTTCCCCTGCTCAAGCCGGGTTCCGTGGTGGTGCACCTCAGCGCCGTCCTTGCGGAGAAGCCGATGAAGGGGATGGCGGTGTACTCAGCCACCAAATCAGCCCTGACTGGTTTTAGCGCCGCCATGGGGGCCGAATTGCGCCGGGAACACATACGGGTGCTGGACGTGCGGCCTCCCCACACGGAAACCGGCCTGCATACACGCCCCATCTCCGGTGTTCCACCGCGTCTGGGCCGCGGGCAGGATCCGGCATCGGTGGCGGAGCGGATAGTGGCGGCAATTGCTGCCGACGAAACCGACCTTCCCTCCACAGCTTTCCGCTGAGATGTTCGCGTGGCCTGTGCCGGAGTTGCCAGCGCTCCGGAGGCATGGGAATGGATTTCAAGCGCAGCCATACCATCAGTCACCAGCCAAACACCAGGCAATTCATGGGAGCCGAAAATGACCACTCCGGACCTTGAACCGGAGCAGGGCGATCTCCCGGGCGGGCGCCGAGGAGGCCGCCGGCCCGATGCCGCCCTGTTGTGGGCTGCCCGGATCATGTGCTTGGCGGGCGTCATCGTGACCGCTGTCGCCGCTAATTTCACCGGCGCCATGCTCAAACATGGGCAAGTTGCCTACCTGGCGTTGCTGGTGGTGGTGTTTCTGGCCAGTGCGGTGTTCGGCATCCACTTCTGGCTGCGGTCCGCCGCTCCTGTGCGTCTGAAGCCCCTGCGCTGGTTGGGGGTGGTGGCGTTCACGCTCGTGCTGGCTGCCGTGGGGTGGCTGGTGCCGTCCGGCGCCACGGAACCGTCGCTTCTGGCCATGCGGTCCGACGCACGGGTCACTGTCATTGAAACACCGGATCAGATCGTTTTGGCGCCGACCCAAACAGTAAAGCCGCTGGGGTTGTTTTTTCAGCCCGGAGCCCGGGTTGATGCGCGCGCCTACGTGGCCACGCTGCGCCCGCTTGCCGCAGAAGGATTCACCGTCGTCATCCCGAAACAACCGTTGGGAGTAGCATTCCTCGCCACCGGCGCATTCAAGGCGGCCCGAGCTGAGCATCGTCCTGTGGATCGTTTGGGTGGTGGGTGGCCATTCCCTGGGTGGCACCGTGTCCGCCATCGACGCACAGCAGTTCGCAGCGTCTTCCACCGATCCGGTTGCCGGCCTGCTGTTGTTCGCTTCGTATCCAGCCACGGACATGAGCCTGGTGCCGGTGAAGGTGCTCTCGCTGTCAGGGTCCAATGACGGACTGGCCACAGAGTCGAAGATCAACAGTTCAAAGACCATGTTGCCCGCGGGTGGCACGTTCACCGTGATTGAGGGTGCAGTGCATGCCGACTTTGGTGACTACGGAGCTCAGTCCGGTGACGGCCGGCCCGGCATCAGCCATGATCGAGCCCGTGCCATCATCAGTGCCGACAGCCGCGCGTTCATGACGACGCTCAGCAGTGCCCAGTAAGTCAACGGACGCCGCGGCGGCCGGGCCGGTCCCGGACATCCGGCCCCGAGCCCGGAAAGGGCTGCCCATATCGAAGCTCTGTCCCTGACGAAGCTCTGTCCCTGAAAGCCCACGCTTCCAGGGACACGGCTTTGCGAGGTGTCATTTTTTCGGTTGCCGCGGGTCACCCATCCCCACCACTGCATCGAACTCAAGCTGGCCCGACCTCGGGTCGAACTGCGGCCGCTGGAGGGGGGCGAACTCGCCGGCAGACCTTCCGCCAAAAGGCCGGCCATGATCGGCGTATTCCTCCCGGAAGAAGACCATCCGCCAAGGTCCAAGCAACAACCTTGCCCCCGTGCGCAGGATCTGGACACGCTCTTGCGTCGCTGCAGGGTCGCCGGCCCGGAAGACATACTCATCGTTCTCAGTGTGGACGATGCTCCCGTGGCGAGCTGCCAACTCCGGCAGCCTAAAATTGGCATCCGGACCGCTGCCAATGACAGTGGTCTCCTCGGTGAGGCTGTACTCATTGGGGGGTTTGCCATCCCAAGTCGCGCTGTCCCGGACAAAAATGAGCCTTGGCCGGCCCCCTCCCCGAGAGTAGTGCGTGGTGGTTGGTTTCCTCCGGTAGGTGCGCTGGAACGTGGGGGCAAGCGGGAAGGGAGTGGGGGGAGGAGCCAGACGTCCCTGGAATTTATTGGAAGCCTGTGCCTTGACCACCGTTGCCCATGTGTTTGATTTGCCGGGTTTGATGTGGGGAGATGTGGTGATCAGCCGCTGGAGGGCGGATACCTCCACCGCCCCAACGCTGACGATCGTGCCTTCAGGAACCGTCACTGTGACAACTATGCCGCGGCCGGCCAACCCCGCGGCCAGCTCCTTGATCGCAGATAAGTTTCTTCGCGATCCGAGCCGAAACAGGGCTGCGTTGTCCGTTGTGACATGGATTTCGGTGCCAGCAGCCTTGATGCGGCCATGGACGGTTGCGCTCTCCGTGCCGTCTTCAGCCGGTAAATGAGCGGAAAACTCCAGATCGATGTCGAAGCGCATGGCCGCCGTCCTACGGCGCCGGAGCGGCGTTGGGAGTGCTTTCATTGTCGCTGGTGGTCACCCGCATGGTGCCGTTGAACTTCCAGGTGGCACGGGGGGCGTCAGGGCCAATGTCGCGCGGGACCTCCACCGTCATGTCCATGAAGCTGTAGTTGACTGCGGCTCCGCGCCCTGTCAGGTACGACCACAACTGCTGTCCCAGGTCGGACCAGTCGCTCACGGGTACGGTCTTGAAATCATCTGTCGGTGGTTGGTTCTCGCTCATGTCGGTGCCTTCCTTAGCTGGTTTCTGCAGGCGCCCTACATACCTCCAGAAGTGCTGCCAAGGCCAGGGTCGGCGGTGTCCGTCGGTGACCGTGCTGCACTTGGTGCAACCATAATGACTCTTTTGTTTGAATGATAGATGTTGTGGGAAAATTTAGCGTTTATGCAGCTTCCATGGCAGGGAGCCACGTCGAACGTGCGCTGGTGGGCTAACGTAAACCACACCGAAGCATCGGCCGGGGGCATCGTTTACTTTTTGGGAGAAAACGCAGTGGAGCAACGCACCATCGTCATCACCGGAGCCAGCAGCGGGATTGGTGAAGCCGCGGCGAGGACGCTGGCCCAGACAGGAGACACCATCGTGGTCATTGGGCGTTCGGCGCAGCGGACCCGGGCTGTTGCCGACGACCTTGGCGCCGATCATTTTATTGCCGATTTTTCCCGGCTTGACCAAGTGGCCCAGTTGGCAGCGGCGCTGAAGGACAAGTACCCCAGAATCGACGTCTTGGCCAACAATGCCGGGGGGATCATGGGAGGCCGTGAACTGACCGGGGACGGCCATGAGAAGACTTTTCAGGTCAACCACTTGGCACCCTTTCTCCTGACACGCCTGCTCGAAGATACGCTGCTCTCCAGTGCGGCCAAGGTGATCAACACCTCCAGTGTGGCTCATGTTGCGTTCGGAAAGCTGGACATCGCCGACCTTGAGTTGAGCAAAAAGTACTCATCCAATCGCGCCTACGGCAACGCGAAGCTGGCCAATATCCTCTTCACCCGGGAACTTCACCGCCGCTTCAACGCACAGGGCATCAGCTCCGCTGCCTTCCACCCGGGCGGAGTGGCGACGAACTTTTCGGCAGGCTCCAAAAGCTCCCTTCGTTTCCTGTACGGCAGCGGTTTGCGCTCGTACCTGCTGACTCCGGCACAGGGAGCGCAAACCCTCGTCTGGCTGGCCATCGGTGAACCCGGCCAGGACTGGCGTTCAGGAGAGTACTTTGCCAAGTCCAAACTGGCCAAGACCAGCCGGCAAGCCAAGGACACGAGTCTGGCCAGGCAGTTGTGGGATGAGAGCGAAAAGATGGTGGCTGCATGGCTGCCGTGAGCGGGCGCTGGATTTTTCGAGGTCACATAGCAGGGGTCGGCAGCCAGTCCGGGCTTCGCGCTGTGGTGGGGATCTGGGACGAGTCGCCTTTTGGGGCCTTCGCCGACGCCATGGTGGAACTGCCGTCGGGCCGGCGGCTGCTTTTGGCCCCCCGGCAGGAAATTGCCGATTTCATTCAGGCCACCTACACCTTCGACGAGGTGCTGCTGGTACCTGTGCGCACCCATTGGGGGACGGCCGCTGGCGGGCGTGGGGTTCTCACGGTCGACGCCGGACCACTGCGGCTGAGTGCAAGCATTGGCAGGCGCACCAGAATGGGCCGGCTGCTTGCCTTGGTGCCCCGTGCCCTGGCGGTCCACCCCGTGTGGCTGACGCTGATAAACCCCTTGGCCGGAGCGCTGATCCCCGGCGTCAAGACGGCTGGAACGGCGGCGCCGGGACGACGGGAATTCTACGGAGTCACCGGATTGCACCCCATCGCACGGGCCTCCATCTTCTGGGAAGGGCACGACGCCGGACACTTGGCGAAGATTGTCCCGGCAGTTCGCTTCGGGTTCAGCAGCGTTCCTGCCAGTCCCACCCTCGCCTCGGTACAGACCACCATTGTCGCCAGAGGCATCCCCCTCAGCCAGGGACATCCTGCCTTGAGGAGGCGGACTTGAACGCCGGGCAGGCAACGGACAACGCACCAGGCGGCGCAGGCAAGGCAAGCACGGCAAACACAAGCACGGCAGACACAAGCGCGGCAGCCAGGGTTTTGGCGGGTCTCGGCACCCAGCTGGACGGGCTGCACGAGATCTATATGGACCTGCACAGGAACCCCGAGCCCAGCTTTGCCGAACACCGCACCAGCGCCATCGTCGCCGAAAAACTTGCCTCCTGGGACTACTCGATCGTGCACCTGGCCGGAACCGGCGTCGTCGGCGTCCTGGCCAACGGTGACGGACCCACCGCGCTGGCCCGCGCTGACATGGATGCCCTGCCCGTCACAGAGGCAACCGGCCTGCCCTATTCTTCCGACGTTCCCGGGCTCATGCACGCCTGCGGTCACGACGTCCACGTCACGGCCCTGCTCGGCGCAGCCAGGCTCATGGCCGAGAACCGGTCTGCGTGGAGCGGGACGTACATTGCCCTGTTCCAGCCTGCCGAAGAAGCCGGGGGAGGGGCCCGCGCCATGGTGGCAGACGGCCTCACCGCCAAGGTGCCCCGGCCCGACGTCGTCCTTGGCCAGCATGTCATGCCGCTGCCGGCGGGAAGCCTGGCCACCGCACCCGGCCCCGTCCTCTCAGCCGTGGATTCGATCAAGGTCACCGTCCACGGCAAGGGCACGCACGGATCCATGCCGCACCTGGGCGTGGACCCGGTGGTGCTGGCCGCCTCGATCGTGCTGAAGCTGCAGACGGTTGTCTCCCGCGAGACCAGGCCGGGGGAGTTCGCCGTGGTCACGGTGGGGGCCCTGAATGCCGGCACCAAGTCCAACATCATCGCCGAGCACGCCACCTTGCTGCTGAACATTCGCAGCTACGATGCCGACGTGCGGACCCAGG
This sequence comes from Actinomycetales bacterium, assembly GCA_038243775.1. Taxonomy (GTDB): domain Bacteria; phylum Actinomycetota; class Actinomycetes; order Actinomycetales; family Micrococcaceae; genus Specibacter. The sequence goes on from JBBSQT010000025.1 coordinate 6,904, forward strand.
TGCTGGCCGCGATTGAGCGGATCGTCCGCGGGGAATGCGCCACGGCCGGCTCGCCCAGGGAACCCGACTTCGAGTATTACGACCAGTTCCCGGCAACCAACAATGATCCAGGGGCGACGGCGCAGCTCACCTCCGCGTTCCTGCAGCACTTCGGGTCCGGCGTCGTCAACCAAGCCGAGCCGCAGGGCGCCTCCGAGGACTTCAGTGACCTAGCCACGGCCTTCGGCGTGCCGTACAGCTACTGGTTCCTGGGCGGCGCGGACCCGGGCGCGTATGCTGTTGCCGCTGACGGCGGAACGGTGGCGCGGGACATCCCGGCCAACCACTCGCCCCTGTTTGCGCCCGTGCCGGAGCCCACACTTGCCGTGGGGGTTTCCGCACTTGTCGTGGCGGCTCTCGCCTGGTTGGAGGGACCGCGTGGAGACGAATCCGTTCAGTGACCCCGCGTCGTGGTGACCGGGACGCCCATGAAATTCTGCACGACGTAAGACTGGGAATTAGTCGTCAACACCCGTGGAAAACCAGCGCGCCATCAGGCGACGTACAAGCTTTTGCTGGCAGACTGCCGGATACTGCGCACCCGCATTTGACGACCGGTGGACAGGCGCACGCATGCAACGTGCATCCGGGACCGTATTCTCCGAGATCACCCCATGGTCGGGGACGAAGGATTTTGGGGCAGTGTTGAGGGCGCCGTGCTGCCGATTCGGGACGATATGCCTGTGCCGGAGTTGGCGCTTCCTGTGGCTCTGATCTGGCAGCTCACGCGCACCGCTGGCATCGATGAAACAGTCAGACCGGGTTGGCGACGGAGGAGGCAGTGCAGGCCATCATCGTCAATGGCCCGGCTGTCCCGGCACCCATTGGGAGCGGAATCTCCACAACAACCGCTGGCGGTCCCGCTGATGAAGTGGCGGATCTCGCCATGAAACATGCTGGCATGCTGACGCGCTGGCGTGCCCTATTTTTTGCCGCTGGGTGGCCACTGAACAAGTTCAGGATCCGCAATGTGGCATTTCCATTAAAGAACCTTCGAGAGGAACATTTTGGTCCGCTCGTGTTGCGGGTCCGTGAGGACCTGCAGGGGGTCACCCGATTCAACCACGACGCCACCGTCCATGAAGACAAGTGAATCTGCAACTTCCCGCGCGAAACCCATCTCATGGGTGACCACAATCATGGTCATTCCGCTGCTGGCGAGCTCCTTCATCACATCAAGGACCTCACCCACCAGTTCGGGGTCCAGAGCGCTCGTCGGCTCGTCAAACAGCATCAGTTTTGGATCCATCGCGAGGGCCCGGGCAATGGCAACTCGTTGTTGTTGGCCACCGGAGAGGTGAGCCGGGTAGTAGTCGGCCTTGTCGCCCAGACCAACCCGTTCCATGAGCTCCTTGGCCCGGGCTGTGGCCTTGGTTTTTGACATCCGCTTGACCCGCATGGGTGCCTGGATGATGTTCTCCAGCGCCGTCAGGTGCGGGAAGAGGTTGAACCGCTGGAAGACCATGCCAATTTCACGGCGCTGGAAGGCAGCTTCCTTGGGTCGGAGTTCATAGAGCTTGTCGCCCTTTTGCCGGTATCCCACCAGCTGGCCTTCAACGGAAAGCCTGCCTGCGTCGACTCGTTCCAGGTGGTTGATGCAGCGCAGGAACGTTGACTTGCCGGAGCCGCTGGGCCCAACAATGCACAACACCTCCCCGGCACCGACCTTGAGACTGATGCTCCTGAGCACCTGGTTCGAACCAAAGCTCTTGGAAACGCGGTCCGCGAGCACCATTGGTATTCCGCTCATCCCTTGCCTCCAATGTCGTTGCCGGGCGCCGGGTTGATGAGTTCCGCCGTCGTTGTTGACCCGTGGGGGCCGGAAATTTTGTCTGCCTTGCGCTGGCCGGAACCGCGGGAGAAACGCTTTTCGATGAAATGCTGGCCCACCATCAGGATGGATGTGAACAGCAGATACCAAATGCAGGCCACGATCAGCAGCGGCACCGGCGTGAAGGTCACGGCTGAAATGCCGCGGGACACGCCATATAGGTCGATGCTCAATGGGATGGCCGTAACAAGTGAGGTGGTCTTCAGCATCGAGATCACCTCATTGCCGGTGGGTGGAATGATGATGCGCATGGCCTGGGGCACAACAATGTAGCGCATCGTCTGCCCCCAGGACATGGCCAGGGCTCGCGAGGCTTCTTCCTGGCCTTCGTCGACGGACAAGAGCCCGGCCCTGACAATTTCGGACATGTAGGCGGCTTCGTTGAGTGCCAATCCGATGATGGCGGTGACGAACAGATTCGTGAAAATGCCGTTGTCAAAGGAAAGCCAGGGGGTCATGAACGGCACTCCCACTGTCAGCACCGGGTAGATGAGGGCAACGATTCCCCAGAAGACAAGTTGCACGTAGACGGGGGTGCCGCGGAAGATCCAGATGTAGAGCCAAGCCACACTCTTCACCACTGGGTTGGGCGAGAGCCGCATGATGGCCAGCAACAAGCCCAATGCAATGGCGAGGACCATTGAGTAGACCGTCAACTGCAGGGTGACCAGTGCCGCCTGGCTGATGCGCTTGTCGAAGATGTACTTGCCCACTTCGGCCCAACCAAAGTCCTTGCGTTGGGCGGCATCAATAATGAAGACAGCCAACATGGCCACCAGGACCACAGCAATGAAGACCCTCCATGGGTGGCGAAGGGGGATCGCCTTGAGGACCTCGCCGTCCGGGGTGTCGTCCAGTGGTCCAGGTTCCGCCGGCGACATGGGCGTGCGGTTGGGAGTGGACACGGGCGATTAGCCCTTCGCAGCCATGTTGATGGTGGCGGTCTCGACCCCGCCACTTTCCACGCCCCACTTGCCAAGGATCTTGGCGTAGGACCCGTCATCGATCAGGGTCTGAAGTGCTTTTTGGAGTACCGGAGTGAAAGCACTGTCCTTGGGCACCGGCATCCCGTAGGGGGCGACCTCGAAGGCATCGCCGGCGGTTTTCAGTTTTTTGTCAGTTTTTGAGATCGCATACAGCGTGACGGGGGAATCGGCGCTCATCGCGTCGACTTGGCCGATCACCAGTGCGTTGGTTGCTTGATCCTGGGTGTCAAACTTGAAGATGGTTATGGCGGGTTTGCCTGCGTCCGTGCATGCCTTGGACTTGGCTGGAACTTCATGGGTGTCCTCGTACGTGGTTGCCTGCACGGCAACCTTCAGTCCGCAAGCGTTGTTGGGGTCCACGGTCTTGTCAACGGGCGCCGCCCACTGGATGCCCGCCATGTAATAGTTGACGAAGTCGACCTGCTTTTCGCGCTCCAAGGTGTCAGTGAAGGAAGACATGCCCATGTCATCCTTGCCGCCATTGATGGCGGGAAGGATGTTGTCGAACGTGCCGATGTCGAAATTGACCTTCAGGCCCATCACCTGGCCCAGCGCATTCGTCAAGTCGACCGACCAACCCGCCGGCTTTCCGTTGTCGTCCTTGAATTCGTTGGGCGGGTAATTGTTGGCCATGCCCACGTTGAGGACACCGGCAGTTTTAATTTTCTCCGGAAGGGAGGCAGCGACAGCGTCGTTTTTCTTGACCACGACGCTGTCCGTCGAGGCGGACGCGCTGCCACCTGGCGAGGGAGTGCTGTTGTCGACACACCCGGTGAGCATCAGCGCCGCTACGGCGGTCAGTGCAGGAATTGCATATTTGGCGCGCATTGCGAGTCCTTTGTTGGGGTTCTGAGTTACTGCTTCGCCATCGAAGTCAATGACTGGGAAACACTCTGCCTTGAACACTAAAGCATTCTGGGCAGTTCTGGACTGTCGTGACGTCAACTGGTGCCTGACACGGAGTCGGTCGGCAGCCACGGCAACCCTCTCCCGCCGCAGCAAGACGCTGCGCCCAAGAACAGGACCGGGCAAGCACAGACGTTGTTGCAAATTGTTTGGAGTGTTGGTTTGCAGTTCACGTTGGTGATGGTTGGATGGAGGTACATGAGAGGGACACGGCAACCGCCGCATCCACCCGACCATTAAGGCAGTCATGGACTTCTTCGAGGCCGAACATCCCCGGCCGCGCCACTTCCTGCTTCACCTGAGCGACACCCACTTGCTGGGCGGTCCGGGGCCCCTTTACGGGGCGGTTGACAGCGAGGAGCGGCTGATCCAAATCTTCGCCGGGATCGCGGCGTCCGGAGCCCGGCCGGAGGCAGTCATTTTTACCGGGGACCTCACGGATAAGGGTGAGCCCGAGGCTTACACCAAGCTGCGCCGGATCGTCGAGCCCGCCTGCAAAGACATGGGCGCGCAGGTTATCTGGGCCATGGGGAACCACGACCATCGCGGCAACTTCCGCGCCGGTCTTTTGGGGGAGCCGGCCAACGACGCACCCGTGGACAGCAGCCACTTCCTGAACGGGCTGCGGGTTATCACCTTGGACACCTCGGTGCCAGGCTTTCATCACGGCGAGCTCGGCGCGGACCAGCTGCAATGGCTGGCCGGGGAACTCGCCACCCCCGCCCCAGACGGCACCATCCTGGCGCTCCACCACCCTCCGGTGCCCAGCGTGCTGGACCTCTCCGTGCTGGTGGAGCTGCGCCGGCAGTCCGAGCTGGCCGACGTGTTGCGCGGCTCCGACGTACGCACCATCCTGGCCGGCCACCTGCACTACTCGACCCACGCCATGTTTGCCGGAATCCCGGTCTCCGTCGCCTCAGCAACCTGCTATACCCAGGATCTGAACACGCCGGTCGGCGGCGCGCACGGCCGCGACGGCGGGCAGGCCTACAATCTGGTCCACGTATATGAGCACACCATCGTCCACTCAACGGTTCCGCTGGGCGCAGGCGCAAACGTCGGGAGACAAGTCAGTGCCGAGGAGACACGGGACCGCCTCGCTGCGGCCGGGGTGCGCATCCCCGACCATGCGTTGCGCACCACGGGCATCCAGGTCCAGCCACGACGGCGCGGGCTGGCCCGGCACTAAGCGTCAGGAAGGATGCGCCTCGTCAGGCGCGGGTGGGTTGCTTATCCCCAGGGGCAGTGATTTTTCCCAAGGTGCGGAGAGCGGGAAATACTTCTGCAGGAAGTCGGTCACCAATTCGGCGCGTTCGGCGGCGGGGACCTCTGGGAAGCTGCCGTCGTTGAGGCAGAAGAAGTCTGCATTGCGCTTGGCGAGCAGTTTCGCCAAGTAATTCAAACCCGCCCGCGCCGTAGTGTCGACGTACCTCACCTTGGCGTCCGTTTGGAAGACAGCACGGCCTGTGAGCAGCCCGTAGTAGTGGTAGAGCGAGTTGGTGACGGAAATATTCTCCGCCGCCCGAAAAGTGCTGGCCGCGGTCGCCCGGAATTCCGCCGGGAATTCGCGCTCCATCTCCGCCATGACACTGCGACGCAGCGGTGCAGCCGAATGCTCCAGGTGTCGGGTGGTGATTCGCCCAAACCTGTCCCAGAGCAGTTTCCGGTTGACCCGGGCCGCGTTCTCAAAGCCGCTGCGCTCGGCGTCGTTCTCGCCCAGGCCGATTCTCGTCTCTGCCTCGATGAACTTCGTAATCCCACCGGGCGTGAAGAACATGTCCGGGCTGACGGGACGGCCAAAGAACATGTCGTCATTCGAGTACAGGAAGTGTTCGGACAGGCCGTCAATGTGGTGCAACTGGCACTCCACGGCCTGCGAGTTGTGCGTGGGCAGCACTGAAGTGTCGGCGAAGAACTCCTCACTGCGCACCACAGTCACCGAGGGATGATCGGCCAGCCAAGACGGGGCGGGGGAGTCCGTGGCTATGAAGATGCGCCTAATCCATGGCGCAAACGTGTAGACGGAGCGCAACGCATACTTGAGCTCGTCGATCTGCCGGAACCGGGCCTCGTGGTCGTCGCCCTCGCCCACCACAACACCCTTCATGCGTGCGCGCCTGGCGGCAATGTATTCGGGTGAGCTGCCGTCAACCCAGGAGAAAACCAAGTCAATGTCGAAGCCGATGTCGGAGGCGTGGTCGGCGAACATGTTCTCAATGGTCGGCCAGATGTGCCCATATCTTTCCACGGTGCCGCGCACGGCGTCCTGCGCCAAGAGCGTGCGCCGGGTCAGTGAGTTCTCGATCGGCAGCACCAGCTGGTCGCCTTCAAAGCTCCACAGCTCAATCTGGACGCCCAGCGACGCGCCGTAGCTCAGGCCGCCTTCGGGCTCCCACCGAGGGCGGTACAGGCGCAGAATGCGGGCCCTGCTGTTTTTGGCAAGTGTCCCGTTGGCCACCAACAACGCAGATTTTTTGCGGGTGTCTACCGTCAAGGCATAAAACGGTTCGTTCGCGCAGGCCTCAACCAGTGCCTTGCGCAGCGTGGCACGGTCCTTCCAGTCGACGGAGATCACGGGACGTTCGTCGTTGCCGCGCACCAGCAGGTAGTTCAGGCCGGCCGCCTCCAAAGCGTCACGGATGAACAACAAGTCATCCACCATGGCCTCGTTCGGTGTGCGGTCGCGGTTAATCAAGACGTACTTGCCTTCGTGGCGGACCACGTCGGGCCTGTCCTTGAAGCTTGCAGCTGCAGACGTCGGGGTTTCCACTGTAAGGTCAAGGTCGTCATCGGTTGCCGGATTGCCATAATAAACATCATGCGCGGCGGTCACGTCTGTAATGGGGGCTCCAATGCTGTGTCGAAAAAAGGCAGGGTCTTCTTGAATAATAGTCTGTGGCCGGTGACGGGCGCACCACGACGGCGGGAGGAGCCGGGCCGAACGTGGCGGCCCCTCCCGCCATAATCTAGAACCCCGCGGCGTGAACCAGCGCGACAGACCCGAATCCGAGCGAACCAGTGTAGCGTGTCGTTAATTCCTTTGGGTCTGGTTTGTTGGCAGAGGTGAGTCATGGTTTATCTGGCAAAGGCATTGGAATTGCGTGACGGGGATCGTGGCGCTTTGGAGGCGGTGACTCGTGGGAAGTCATCCACCGCTAC
>JBBSQT010000026.1:0-13762 GCA_038243775.1 Actinomycetales bacterium
AAGACAGCACCACACAAGACAGCACTGAACAAGACACTAAGGAGACACATCCGGTGGACCGGCGGATATTTGGGATTGAGACAGAGTTCGGCGTCAGCTATTCGGCGCCTGGCTCACGGCCGCTGTCCCCGGAGGAAGTGGCCAGATACCTGTTCCGTAAAGTGGTCAGCTGGGGGCGCTCCTCGAACGTTTTCCTGCCCAACGGTTCCCGACTGTACCTGGACGTTGGTTCGCACCCGGAATATGCCACGGCCGAGTGTGATGGGATCGCCCAACTGATCGCCCACGACAGGGCAGGGGAGCGGATTGTGCACGACTTGGTGCAGGAGGCCCAGGCGCGCCTCGAACAGGAGGCCTATACGGGGAAGGTCTTTCTCTTCAAGAACAATGTGGACTCAGCCGGGAACTCCTACGGAAGCCACGAAAACTACCTCATCACCCGCAAGGGCGAGTTCAACCGGCTGGCCGACATCCTCATCCCGTTCCTCGTGACCCGCCAGCTCCTCTGCGGTGCAGGCAAGGTCATGCCGGCCCAGCAGGGCGGAAAATATGCATTCTCACAACGGGCGGACCATATCTGGGAAGGCGTCTCCTCGGCCACCACCCGGTCACGGCCCATCATCAACACCCGCGATGAACCCCATGCCGACGCCGAGCTGTACCGCCGCCTGCATGTCATTGTGGGGGATTCGAACATGTCCGAGACAACGTCCATGCTCAAGGTGGGCTCGGTGGATTTGATCCTGCGCATGATTGAGGCCGGTGTCATCATGCCAGACATGCGGCTGGAAAACCCGATCCGCAGCATTCGCGAAATTTCCCACGACATCACCGGCAAGCATCCGCTGAAAATGGCGGACGGGCGCACCCTCACCGCCATCGACATCCAACGCATCTACCTGGAAAAAGTGGCCGGCTTCCTCTCCTACCACGGGGAGCACAACGAACTGGTGCCCAGGATCATGGACCTGTGGGAGCGGACCCTGGACGCTGTCGAGAGCGAAGACCACTCCGGCATCGACACCGAAATTGATTGGGCCATCAAGGCCAAGCTCATCGGCTCGTTCGCCCAGCGGCACAAGGTGGAATGGGGCTCGCCCGAGGTGGCGCAGCTGGACCTGCGCTACCACGACATCTCCCCCGAACGCGGCCTCTTCAACATGCTCGAACGCCGGGGCGCGGCAGCGCGCGTGGTCGAGGACGCCCAGATCGCCGCGGCCGTCGACGTTGCCCCCGCCTCCACCCGGGCACACCTGCGTGGCCGGTTCGTCACCGCGGCGAGGGAATCCGGACGCGACTACACCGTTGACTGGGTGCACCTGAAACTCAACGACCGCTCCCACCAGACCATCCTGTGCAAGGATCCGTTCATGAACGAAGACCGTCGCGTGGACGAACTCATTGGATCCTTGAAAGCCGGTCACTTTTAATCCTGATCGTTGCGGGCCGGCGACGTTTAGCAGGGTTGGGCCGCCACCTGTGGTCGGCTGAAATCTTCCGTGCCAAGGTCGAAGGCGCCCACTGCCGCCAAACCGCGGTCTGGGAAAATGTCCAGGATGTGCTGTCCATGCGCTGCCTTCCCACAAGGTTCGTCTCCTTCGCGCTCCCGGTGGGCGGTTGCGCGCAAGGTTCGCAGCCTCAGCCGGCCCGCAGGGGACCTGGTGTTTGTCGCCACGATTGAACCCGGGGTGCCGGCCCCCAACGCGCAGCACATCCGCCGGTCCCGCCAGCACCCGTGTTGGACGGACAATGCGCCTTGCGCGGGACGTCAACAGCTTGTTTCCAGTTTGGTTGGATAAGCTGTTTCAGGCCTGCAGCTCCCGCACACCCGGAACGGGCCGTGTGGGGGGCTTTCGCCTTGTTAGGGTTGAGGCTGCTTGGACCGCCGCGTGCGGGCCGGGCGGCACCGACCACCTCCCGCCATCGAAAGTGTTTCCGTGCGCCGTATTCTTGCACTGCTTCTTCCCTTCCTGCTCCTGGTGACCGCCTGCACCCAGGGTTCCCCCGATCCGGCCGCCAGCGCTCCCGCGCCGGGCGCATCGGTGAGCGCCCCGCCGTCGAACTCGGAACTGCTGGACTCTGTCAAAGTGGAGGACCAGGGCGCCGGCAAGGTCCCCAAGGTCACCTTCGACAAGCCGCTGGCCCTGAAGGACATCGCCATCCGCCGCGTCACCGAAGGCACCGGGGCAGTGGTGGCCGCGAACCAGACCGTCACGATCCGCATCCAGCGTTTAAACGCGGAGACGGGCAAATCCGACATTGAGAACTTTACGAAGGAAGCCGGCCAGGTGGTCCCCTTCAACGACCAGCTGAAACAAAACAACCCGCTGGTCTACAACGCCTTCGTGGGCGCCAAGGTCGGTGCCTTCATCGCCTACGGGATTCCAGCCCAGCCTGCCGTGCCGGCCTCCGCCGGCAACGCCGCACAGGATGCAACTCCGGCAGCCGTTGAGATCTACCAGATTGAAGCCGTCAAGGACGAAGTCAAGCCGCTGGCAGGCCCCACGGGTGCCACTGTGACACCCCCTGCCGGTCTGCCGAGCGTGAAGGAGAACGACAAGGGCACCCCGGTCATCACCATCGGTGACGCCAAGGCCCCCACTGAGCTGATCTCCCAGACCCTGATCGAGGGCAAGGGCCAGGCGTTGAAGTCCTCGGACACCATCATGGCCAACTATGTGGGCGTGAACTTTGCGGGCGGGGAGATCTTCGACTCCAGCTTTGACCGCGGCGAACCGACCACCTTCCCGCTGACCGGGGTCATTAAGGGGTGGACGCAGGGGCTGGCCGGCAAGACCGTCGGCTCCCGCGTGCTGCTCGTGATCCCCGCGGACCTCGCCTACGGGGCGGCAGGCCAGGGCAAGGCCAAGGGCGACCTCGTCTTTGTTGTTGATATTCTAGGCATCCAGTAATCCCCAACACCCACATAGAAGGAGCACCATGTCTTTTGGCGCACGCAACTTTGACCGCACCAAGCCCGAAATCGACTTCCCGGACCACGCCGTCCCCACCGAACTGGTGATTGAAGACCTCATTGAAGGCACCGGCACCGAGGTAGTCCGCGGCAGCACCGTCTCCACCCACTACGTGGGCGTCGCCTTCTCCACCGGGGAAGAGTTCGACTCCTCGTGGGGCCGCGGCACTCCGCTGGACTTCAAGGCCGGGATCGGCCAGGTCATCCAGGGCTGGGACCAGGGCCTGCTGGGCATGAAGGTCGGCGGCCGCCGCCGCCTGGAAATCCCCTCGGAACTGGCCTACGGCTCACGTGGCGCCGCCGGAGCCATCGGCCCCAACGAGGCACTGATTTTCGTCGTTGACCTGGTGGCAGTGCGCTAGGTCCAGCTTCCTTAGAAGGCCGCCGTTGGGCGCACGTGCCAGGATTTGCTCCATGGGATTTGCGCCAAACGGCGGCTTTTTTGTTGCGGCGGCAGGCGCCCCGCTGCGCTCCTGCCCGGCGCCCGGCCCAGCGCTCCTGCCGGGCGCCCCGAGCGGCTGCCTGCAAAGTGCTGCACCGCCTAGTACTGTGTGCATGTGTCCACAAAAATTGATGCCACCGAACGCCTGCTCAATCTGGTGATTGCCCTGCTGGGCACCAAGCGCGGCCACAGCAAGGGCTACCTGCGCGAGAACATCAACGGCTACGCGGCACCGGCCGCCACGGCAGCCGGGGAGGCATCCCTCCAAGTTTCCTTTGAACGCATGTTTGAACGGGACAAGACGACGCTGCAGGAGCTGGGCATCCCCATCAGCCACGCCGATACCGAGGCCATGGACGGCAGCGAGCAGGTGCTCTACCGCATCAAGGCCGAGGAGTACCAGGTCCCCGAGATCCGCCTCGATGAAGCGGCCGTGACCATGCTGTCCATCGCCGCCAACCTGTGGGCCGAGGCAACGCTGGGCGAGGCGGCCCAGTCGGCACTGCGCAAAATTTCCTCCCGCGCCGGCACCGGCTGGTACGACGACGAGACCACGGCGCGCTCACGCATCCGCACCGCCGAACCCAGCTTCCACCCGCTCTGGACGGCACTTCGCAATCACCAGCCCGTCACCTTCAGCTACAGGCGCGCCGGGGCCACCGAGAGCCGCGCCCGCACCGTCCAGCCCTGGGGCCTGGGCAACAAATACGGCCAGTGGTACCTGGCCGCCTTCGACGTCGACAAGGGCGTCGAGCGCAACTACCGGCTCTCCCGCATCACCTCCGAGGTTCGGATTGACACCGCCGGCACCTTTCTGCGCCCCGCCGGCTTCTCCATCATTTCGCTACTCGCGCAGCTGGGCACCGGCACCCCACAGAGCGGCCTCATCGCGGTTCCGCAAGGCACGGCCCACTGGCTGCGCAGCCGCGCCGGCACCGAAGCGGCCACAGGCACAGGCTGGCGCCGGGAGGGCTGGGATGTGCTGCGCGTCAGTTACCGAGAACCGGAGTTGATGGCCGACGACGCCGCCTCCCTCGGAGCCCAGGCGCTGGTCCTGGATCCTCCCACACTCCGGGACGCCGTCGTGACCCGGCTCAGCAACGCAGCCCAGGCTGCCGCCGCAGAGCCGCCCAAAACTGTGTGGGACCACCCGCCGGCCACACCCCGGCGGAAGAAGAGCGACTCCCGCGACCGGCTCATCCGGCTGCTCTCGATGGTGCCGTACCTGGTCGCCAATCCCGGCGTGAGCGAGGCGGAGGTGCTGGCCGAGTTCGGCATCACCGCCAAGCAGTGGGCAAAGGACAAGGACACCCTCAACGTCACCGGGCTGCCGGGCTACTTCCACGGCGACCTCATGGATGTCACTCAGGAGGCCGGGCAGATCTTCATCCGGGATGCTGAAACCCTTGCCCGCCCGCTGCGCCTGACCCAGGAGGAAGCCTGCTCGGTGCTGGTGGGTCTGCAGGCACTCTCCGCCGTCCCGGGCACGGCCCAGGCGGACGCGCTGGCCGCAGCCGCCACCTCGCTGTCCGCCGTGGCTGGACGGGACGCATGGCTGGCGGACGCCGTCGGACTTGAAATTGTTGACGGGGCAGACATGGAAAAGATCGCCACCCTCCAGGGCGCCATCGCCGAAGGGCGGGCCCTGCAAGCCACCTACCTGGTGCGCAACCGCGACGAACTGACCGAGCGCAGGATTGACCCGTACCGGCTGTTTTCGATGGATGCTGCCTGGTACGTGCGCGCCTGGTGCCACACGGCCGGGGAACTGCGCAGCTTCCGTGTTGACCAGTTCAAGACCATGCACGACGCCGGCCCCCGGGTGGGCGGGGCAGGCCGCCAGGACGTGGGGCAGGGAGGTGCGGGGGAACCTGCCAGCGGGCGTGCAGCGGACCATGCCAGCGGGGGTGCAGCGGACCCAGCCGGTTCAGCGGGACATGTGTACCACCCGAGCCCGGATGATGTGCCGGTGGAACTGGTGGCCGACTCCGTCACCGCCCAGCGCCTGGCGCCCGCCTACAACGCGGAACTGTTCGACCTTGGCGGCGGAAGCGTGGGGCTGCGGCTGCTGGTGGGACAAACAGCCATGCTTCCCGGGCTCATGGCCCGGCTGGGCGGCCATGCGGCCGTCCTTGCACCGGAATCCGTGCGGCAGGAATGCATCGACCGGCTGCGTGATGCGGTGAAAGCATATATCGCTGACGGCGAAACCGCCGGGGGTGTTCCCAGCAACGACGGATAGACTCCCTTTATGCCTTGGTGGTCTTGGATTCTCATTTGGATTGCGCTCATTGCGCTGTCCCTTCTGTTCGTTGCTTTTCTGGGCTGGAAGATCTGGCGCTGGTCCTCGTCGACCATGCGTGCCGTCAGCGATGTGATGGCTGAACGCAGTGAATACTGGGATGCAAGCCTGGAAAAATCCCGTGTGGAGCACGTCACACAAACTCGAACAACCGTGCCCGGCAGCGCGGTTTTTGCCACGCCTGGAAAAATGAAGGATGATTACGTAGCTGCCAAAGAGGAACGGCGTTTCGCCCGCCTTCAACGGCGCGTCGCCCGCAGGAAAGAACGCGGACAACTCCAATCCTTGCGCGACATCGAAGATTTACAAGACGTAGGATGAACCGAAAGGAAAGGCGTTACCGTGGGAAGACTTTTTGAGAGCCCCTGGGCTATCACCATCATCATCATTGTTGTGCTCTTGCTCTTCGCAGCACCGAAGCTGCCCGGAATGGCACGCAGCCTGGGCCAGTCCATGCGGATCATCAAATCCGAGGTTAAGGAAATGAAGAACGACGGCAGGGAAGAGACCGCCTCACCGGCGCCGAAGGCTTCGCCGGCACCTGAAGCGCCCTTTGAGGGCAAGATCGTCAACGATCCAACGCATGGCAACATCCCGGGCGAGGGTACCGGAACCGGTACCGGCGCCCAGTCATAGAAACTGCAACGAAACCAATGGGCGCTGCAAGGGGCCGCAAGGCCAATCCTGAAGGACGGATGCCGCTCAAGGCACACCTGATTGAGGCGCGCAACCGGCTGTTCAAGTCTGCCCTGGCAATGCTGCCCGGGGTTGTCATCGGCTGGATCCTTTACGATCCGCTGATGTATGCCCTGACGGCACCCCTGCGGGACATCAGTGAAATCCGCGGCATCAATGCCTCGTTGAACTTTGAAGGCGTGACCACGTCCTTCGACCTGAAGATTCAGATCTCGTTGATACTTGGCCTGATCGTTGCCTCACCCGTATGGATCTACCAGCTCTGGGCGTTCATCACCCCGGGCCTGACCAAGAAGGAACGCCGCTACACGCTTTCCTACATGTTTGCTTCCGTGCCGTTGTTCCTTGCGGGGATCTTTGTTGGCTGGATCATCTGGCCCAACATTGTGCGGGCCTTGACCTCATTCACCCCGCAGGGTGGCAGCAACATCATGAAGGCCATCGACTACCTGCAGTTCGCCCTGCAGTTGATGCTGTTCATGGGCGTCGCGTTCCTGGTGCCTGTGCTGCTGTTCGCACTGAATGCGATCCGCCTGGTGCGCGGCAAGACCTACCTGAAGGCGTGGCGCTTCACCATCCTCGGCGTCACGATCGTTTCGGCCATGGCGGCGCCGGGCTCCGACGTCATGAGCATGTTCTTTCTGGCAGTCCCGCTGCTGGTGCTCTACTTCGGCGCCATCGGCCTGTGCCTGCTCAACGACAAACGCAGGGACCGCAGGGATGCGAAGAAGACCAGAGAATCCGAGCGCAACGCAGACGAGGCGACCCCCTCCAAGGACCTGGAAATCCTCTGAGCCGAACAGGGCGTCCGCTAACGTAGGCTGTTACCATGCCGAACCCTGAACTGCGCAGTCCTTCCGAACGATACCTGGAAGCGAAACAGCGCTTTCAGGACCGCGGGACGGACTTTGCTGCCTTTAGCTCCACCTTGGCTTTCGAGCTGGATGGTTTTCAAATCACCGCGTGCAGGGCCGTCGAGGCCGGCCGCGGTGTTTTGGTTGCCGCACCCACGGGCGCCGGCAAGACCATTGTGGGCGAATTCGCCGTGTACCTGGCCCTGCAGCGAGGCAGCAAGGCGTTCTACACCACGCCCATCAAGGCCCTGAGCAACCAGAAGTATCAGGAGCTGTGCGCCAGATACGGCGTCCACAATGTTGGGCTGCTGACGGGGGACACCAGCATCAACTCCGAAGCGCCCGTGGTGGTCATGACGACCGAGGTGCTGCGCAACATGCTGTACGCAGACTCGCACACCCTCACGGGGCTTGCCTACGTGGTCATGGATGAGGTCCACTACCTGGCGGACCGGTTCCGCGGGGCCGTGTGGGAAGAAGTCATCATCCACCTGCCCAGCGAAGTCGCCGTTATTTCCCTCAGCGCCACGGTGTCCAATGCGGAAGAATTTGGTTCCTGGCTGGGCACCGTGCGCGGGGACACCGCCGTCGTGGTGTCCGAACACCGGCCCGTGCCGCTGTGGCAGCACGTCATGGTGCGCAAGGACCTGGTGGACCTTTTCGCCGAGAACGTGGCGTTTGACGAGGCGGCCGGGGCGGAACCGCCAATTCCGGGACAGCAGCACAAAAGTGCCAGGGTGCCCAAGATCAACTCCGAACTGCTCAAGCTGGCCCGCAGCGAATCCGTCAGCACGGGGCAGGGCAGCAGCTACGGCCGCCGAGACGGCGGGGGAACGCGCGGGCGCGGTTACGACCGCGGCAACGACGGCCGCAATGACCGCGGCAATGACCGCGGCCCGGTGCAGGGCAACCCAAGCTGGGCCCGGGCTGCCTCCCGGCCCCAGGTCATCCGCGCACTGGAAAGCCAGAACCTGCTCCCGGCCATCACCTTCATCTTTTCCCGTGCCGCCTGCGACGCAGCCGTGCAGCAATGCGCCGCGGCAGGCCTGTGGCTCACCACCCGCAACGAGCAGGACGAGATCGCCCGCCGTGTCGATGCCGCCTGTGCCGAATTGCCCGACTCCGACAAGGAGGTCCTGGGCTTCTGGGCGTGGCGTGACGGGCTCATCCGCGGGCTGGCCGCCCACCACGCCGGCATGCTGCCCAGTTTCAAGGAAGTTGTCGAGGGCCTGTTCGTGGACGGGCTGGTGCGGGCCGTTTTCGCGACGGAAACCCTGGCCCTGGGCATCAACATGCCTGCACGGACCGTCGTGCTGGAAAAACTGGAAAAATACAACGGCGAAGCCCACGTCGGCATAACCGCGGGGGAGTACACCCAGCTGACGGGCAGGGCCGGACGGCGCGGGATTGACGTGGAAGGCCATGCCGTGGTGCTGTGGCAGCCGGGCACCGACCCCGCCGCCGTGGGCGGCCTCGCCTCCAAGCGCACGTACCCGCTGAATTCAAGCTTCCGCCCCACTTACAACATGAGCATCAACCTGATCGCCCAATTTGGCCGCGACCGCACCCGCGCCATTCTGGAATCCTCCTTCGCCCAGTTCCAGGCGGACCGTTCCGTCGTCGACCTGGCCAAGCAGGTCCGCTCCAGGGAGGAGTCCCTGGCCGGGTATGAAAAGGCCGTGACCTGCCACCTGGGTGACTTTGCCGAATACGCCAAGCTGCGCCGGGAACTTACAGATCATGAAACCGGTGCCTCCAAATCCAAGGCGAAGCAGCGCCGGGATGCCCTCGCCGCATCCGTGGCCGGGCTGCGTGCCGGGGACGTCATCATGGTTCCGGGCGGGCGCAACGCCGGCCCCGCCGTCGTCCTCGATGCCGACCCGCACGCCAGGGTGCCGCGACCGGGTGTGCTCGGCACGGACAGGGAATACCGGCGCCTGAGCCTGCACGACCTGCCCGGCCCGGTGGAGGTGCTGGCCCAGGTCCGCATACCCAAGGGTTTCAATCCGAAGGTGCCCAAGGACAAGCGCAACCTGCTCGCCGCGGTGGATGCCAAGCTGGCCGAACACAGTCCCGCGCTGCCCTCCCGCTCCGCCGGTTTTGGCTACCAGGATGACGGGGAGGACCAGGCGATCGCCACCCTGCGCCGGGCCCTGCGTGCGCACCCCTGCCACGGCTGCAGTGAGCGGGAGGACCACGCGCGCTGGTCGGAGCGGTGGTGGAAGCTGCGCAAGGAAACCGACGGGATCATCAAGGCGATCCAGTCGCGCACCAACACGATTGCCCGCACCTTTGACAGGGTCATTGACCTTCTGGCCGGCTACGGTTTTGTTGTGGCTGACGACGCCGGAGTGCTGCGTCCCAGCGAGGACGGGCAGCGGCTGCGACGCGTCTATGGCGAAAAGGACCTGCTGATTGCGCTGGCCCTGCGCCAGGGCTCCTTCGCCGAGTTGGACCCGGCCGAGCTTGCTGCCTTCGCCACGTCCTTGGTCTACCAATCCAAGCGCGACGCCGAAGGCACCCGTCCCAGGATGCCCAGCGTGAACTTGGAACAGTCGGTGGAGGACGTCATTGTGCTCTGGTCACGCCTGCAGGATGCCGAGGAATCGCACCGCCTGCCGCTGACCAGCGAGCCAGAACTGGGCCTGGTGTGGCCCATGTACAAGTGGGCCCGGGGCCGCAGCCTGGGTGACGCGCTCAAGGGCACCGACCTGGCGGCGGGCGACTTTGTGCGCTGGACCAAGCAGGTCATTGACGTGCTGGGACAACTGGCACAGGTGCCGTCGCTGCCTGCCGAATTTTCCGCGGTGGCCCGCAAGTCCATCGACTTGTTGCGCCGCGGCGTGGTGGCCTACACCACAGTGGTGGATTAGGGACTTTTTCGGCTGTTTGGCTGGTTGTAACCGCCGGGGCATTGCCCGCCGGCTGCGGCCGTGCCCATGAATTTTAATTACTGTTTTTGTTGAAAGGACCTTCGTTTCCCATGTCTTTGACCTTGTACCGCAACGGTTCCATTTACAGTGCTGCGGATCCCTTCGCATCCGCCATGCTGGTGGACGGCGATGTGGTGGCGTGGGTCGGCTCCGAACACGCGGCCACCTCGTTGCTGGACTCGCGCATGAGCGAAGTCGACTTGAAGGGTGCCCTGGTGACGCCCGGTTTCGTGGACTCGCACGTGCACGTCACTGAAACCGGGATCGCACTGGACTCCCTTGACCTCGCCGGGGCCAGGGGTGCCGGGGACATTCTGGACCTGGTCTCTGCCGCTGCCGCCGGCACGGGCACGGGTGCGGGTGTGGGCGCGGGTGCGGGTGGGGGTGCCGGCGCGGGCCCTGGTGCCGGTGCGGGCGGGATCATCCTCGGGTACGGCTGGGACAACTCCGCCTGGACCGATGCCACTTTGCCCACAGCCGCCGAACTGGACCGGGCCTCAGGCGGCCGCGAGGTGTACCTGGCCCGGGTTGACGTCCACTCCGGCCTTGTCTCCGCCACCCTGGCCCAGCGCTGCTCCCTGGCCGGCATGCCAGGGTGGGACGGTGACGGGCTGGTCAGCGCACTGGCTCACACAACGGCCCGGGATGCCGCCCGCTTCCTGACACCCGGCCGCCGTCGAGAGTTCCAGCAGCTGGCGCTGCGCCACGCTGCGGCCAACGGCTATGTGGCTTTGGCCGAGATGAGTGCCCCGCATGTGGGCTCCTTGGAGGACCTGCAGGCCCTCATGCAGCTCACGGCGGTGGACGCGGCCGAGGCGCTGCCGCAGATCCTGCCGTACTGGGGACAGCTGGTCTCCAGCGCCGAGGAAGCCAGGGAGGTCCTTGCCGGACTGGGTGTGGACGTGCTGGGCCTGGCAGGGGACCTGAACATTGACGGCTCGCTGGGGTCCAGATCCGCGCTCCTGCGCCAGCCCTACGCCGACGCACCGGACACCAGGGGCACGGCCCACCTGAGCGTTGAGCAGGTTGCCAACCACTTCGCCGCAACCTCCGAACTGGGCCTGACCGGCGGCTTCCACGTTATCGGGGACGGCGCCATGGACATTGCCATCGCCGGGCTGGAACAAGCTGCCGCGACGGTGGGCATTGACGCCATCCGCGCAGCCGGGCACCGCCTGGAGCATGCCGAGATGGTGGATGCAGCCGCCATGACAGCACTGGCCAAATACTCGGTGGGCATCTCGATGCAGCCGGCCTTTGATGCACTGTGGGGCGGCTCCGAGGGCATGTACGCCCAACGCCTCGGCGCCGAAAAGGCGCTCACGCTGAACCCGCTGGCACGCTTCTATGAGGCCGGTGTCCCGCTGTTCTTCGGCTCCGATTCACCCGTGACGCCCCTGGACCCCTGGTCCAGTGTGCGCGCCGCGTTGAACCACCACGAACCCGGTTCGCGCATCTCCGCACGGGCTTCCTTCATCGGCCACACGCGGGCCGGCTGGCGGGCCGCGAAGAGCGGGAATCCGTTCCAGGGCCAGCTCGGCGCCGGCGCACCGGCCAGCTTCGCGATCTGGGATGTTGAGCAGCTCATGGTGCAGGTTGCCGACGAGAGGGTGCAGTCCTGGTCCACGGACCCGCGGGCACGCACACCCCTGCTGCCGGCCCTCGACACCGAAAATGATCCACGCTGTCTCCAGACGGTGCATTTGGGTCGGGAGCTTTATGCCAGTTCCGATTTTGTCAACGCCACACAACATCAAGTTACTGCCGAGTAGTTTCTGATTTTCAGATGTTGCCTGACCTGCGATGATGAGCATCGTCGCAGGTCAGCAGCGTGTTGACAGTGAGACGGCGGGCAATTAGTTTTAGGGGAGCGGAGAACCTCCTTTGCAGGGGTGACCGGTCGGAGCGGGCAACCGTCTTACCGACAGTTGAACGATAAGTCCACGCGCCAGTAGAAAACAAATTGATTTCCCACGCCCATTTTTGTGCGTCCGGGATGTTATTTGGTCCGAAGGCGCGTGGACTTATCCATTCCCCGCAGTCCTCACTTATACTTGACCTTTGGCCATGTCCGCCAGCTGCAGTGAGGCAATCCCACTTGATGGCGCCCCTGGTGGCTGTGCATGGCTCCCCCCGACTTTCAGAGACGGAAAGGCACCATCTGTTGCGTGTCCTGACAATTATTCCTACGTACAACGAGATTGAATCACTGCCCAAGACGCTGACCCGCCTGCGCGCGGCCGTGCCCCACTCCGACGTTCTCGTCGCCGACGACAACAGCCCCGACGGAACGGGGGCCTTGGCGGATGAGTTCGCTGCCGGCGATCCGCAGGTGCACGTCCTGCACCGCGCCGGCAAGGAAGGCCTGGGAGCTGCCTACCTCGCCGGATTCACCTGGGGCCTCGAAGCCGGGTACGACGTACTGGTTGAAATGGACGCCGACGGATCGCACCAGCCCGAACAGCTTCCCCTGCTGCTGGACGCCGTGGAACAAGGTGCCGACCTGGTGCTGGGCTCACGTTGGATCCCCGGCGGCAAGGTTGTGAACTGGCCCCTGCACCGCAAACTCATCTCCACCTGCGGCAGCTTCTACTCACGCGTTGTCCTGGGCATCCCGATCCGCGACGTGACCGGCGGCTACCGGGCCTTCAAGCGCAGCACCCTCGAAGCACTGGACTTCTCCTCCATTGAATCAGTGGGCTACGGATTCCAGGTCGACATGCTGTGGCGCGTCTGTCAGCAGGGCCTGACAGTGGTTGAGGTGCCCATCACCTTTGTGGAGCGCGAATTTGGTGCCTCGAAGATGAGCGGCAACATTGTCCAGGAAGCAATGATCAATGTCACCAAGTGGGGTTTGACCGCACGGTGGAACAAACTCACCCGCCGCACCAAGTAAGCGCAAGCAAATAGGCCGCAGCAAGTGTTCCTGGAAGCCTCGCTCCGCGAGTTTTGGCGGCGCTGACAAGGTTGAGGCGCCAAAGCTGCCGGATGGGTTCGGCCGGTCCCGGAATCCGTCCACGTGGATGCTGCCCTGGGTGTGAAACTGCAGCTCAGGCGGTTCCCGCTTTTGAGATGGCAGCTGATGCGATGATGCCGGTGGATTCATCGCAGCAGCTGCAGTTTAAGCACTCCGGTGGGCGCCGGTCCGTCGATTCCATCGATCCGTGGCTTGTGGCGGCTCTGCGAATTTGATTCGTGAGGCGTGGCGGCATTCCAAGATCAGAGCCGCCGCAACTCACAGGTGAATGACGCGCAACTCACGCGTGGACGACTTTGGGCACGTACCGGTTTCAACCCGTGGATCGCACGTCAATTATTGAACGAAAACCCCAAGGACTCGGTAAAATCGGTCTCATAACTCCCACGCCAATGAGCAATGAGCAATGAGCATTGTGGCGGGCGGGCAGGAAAAAGGTGGACGTCCAAGGGACGCCCACCTTTTTCATGCCTTGAGCCTGCTGCCTACACCTTCTCGCCACGCTTTTCGCGCAGGAAGGTCAGGCGGTCCGCCAGAATGGTCTCCAGCTCCGGCAAGGTGCGCCGTTCCAGAAGCATGTCCCA
>JBBSQT010000027.1:0-13635 GCA_038243775.1 Actinomycetales bacterium
GGAAGGCTACCTGTTTCCCGGGGACGCCCCCAGCGAGTTGCCGTTCGAGGTGAGCGTGCCGCAGGGTAAATTATGGCTTATGGGTGACCACCGCAGCGTTTCACTGGATTCACGCTCCCTGCTGGGTTCACCCGGCGGCGGGCTTGTCTCAACATCGAAGGTCATCGGTTCCCCCGTGGCCAATGTCTGGCCGTTGGGGCGCATCCATGCCATCAACGGCGACCTGCCCTGACCTGACTTTGCTAAGGATATAGACGTTGAACGAAGACACTGTGCCGGAGGAACCGGGCCGGACGGAACCGCAGAAACCCGACGGGCCCGCACCTTCCGGGGACCCCGGCCGCCCCGACGGGCCTGCACCTTCCGGGGACCCCGCGGGCCAGGACATGGGGGCCCGGCATGCCCGGCACCTGGGAGGGGGCGCCCAGCCTGCCGCTGCCTCCGGGGTGGCTTCCGACGATCCTTCCGGGGTGGCTTCCGGCAACCCTTCCGGCAATCCCTCCGGTCCGGACGACGGCGGGACTTCCGCCCAGCGCCTGGGCCGGCAGGCGTTGGCGTGGGGCAAGGAAATCCTCACCATTATTGTTATTGCCGTGGTGCTGTCGTTCCTGATCAAGACGTTCCTTTTCCGGGCCTTCTACATTCCCTCCGGTTCCATGGAAAACACGCTGCGCATCGACGACAGGATCTTCGTGAACCTGCTGGTGCCCAAGCCCGTCGCGATTGAACGCGGCGACGTGGTGGTCTTCAAGGACACCCAGGGCTGGTTGGGAGCCACCGGGGAGGCGCCGAGCAACTGGGTCACCGACGTGGGCACGTTCATCGGGCTGGTCCCGGACAGCTCCCAGCAACACCTGGTCAAGCGCGTCATCGGCCTGCCCGGGGACAAGGTCGCGTGCTGTGACAATGCCGGCAAACTGACGATCAACGGCCACGCCATTACCGAGCCTTACCTTTATCCCGGGGCGGCGCCGTCGGACTCACCCTTCGACTGGACCGTTCCCGAAGGACACCTCTGGGTCATGGGGGACCACCGCAACAACTCTCAGGATTCGCGCTACCACCAGGCCGCGAACGGGACCGGATTTGTGCCCATTGACAGTGTTGAAGGCCGGGCCCTGGTCATTGCGTGGCCGCTGTCGCACTGGGGCATTCTGGGGAACCACCCCGACGTCTTCACGGACGTTCCGGCACCCAAAAGCGCCAGTGTCTCCTCCCCGGCGCACGCCCCGGCAGGTCAGTGATGCCCACGGCCCCGCCCACCCTTGAGTGGGAGCGGGAATTGGCCGGCCAGGGCTTCCAGGTGGTGGCCGGCGTCGACGAGGTGGGCCGCGGCTCCCTGGCAGGCCCGGTCAGTGTGGGTGTCGTGGTCATCCATGCCGCCACGGCCGCTGAACTGCCGGGTGTGAAGGACAGCAAGCTGCTGCGCATTCCGGTCCGCCAGGCGTTGGTGCCGGCGATCCTCGACTGGGCGTCATCCAGCGCCGTGGGGCATGCCTCCGCCGTCGAGATCGACACAATCGGGCTGGTCGCCTCGCTCCGCCTTGCCGGCTCCCGGGCGTTGGCGCAGGCCGCGGCAACCCTGATGCCCGACTTCGTGATTCTCGACGGCAACCAGGACTGGCTCTCGGAGCCCGAACTGGACCTGTTCACCGCGGGCGCAGCCCTGGATCGGGCAGCCGCTTGGCGCATCCAAACCCGCATCAAGGCCGACATGACATGCCTGTCCGTGGCTGCCGCCAGTGTGCTGGCCAAGGTGGAGCGTGACGCCATCATGACCGGGCTGGCCGCAGAATTCCCGGCCTTCGGCTGGGACGCCAACATGGGGTACGGGACATCAGCGCACCGGGCCGCGATCGCCGAGCACGGCCCCACCGACCACCACCGCAAGAGCTGGCGGCTCGTCTAACGGCGTTCGCGTGTGGCGCGCACGCCGTTTGGGCAACTCCGGACGAAGTGATGGATGATGGAAGCATGAGCGCTGAGGATCTGGAAAACTACGAAACCGACATGGAGCTGCAGCTCTACCGCGAATATCGTGACGTGGTGAACCTGTTCAGCTACGTCGTTGAAACGGAACGACGCTTTTACCTGGCCAACCACGTGGATTTGCAGGCGCGCTCCGCCGACGGCGAGGTCTACTTCGATTTGACCCTGCAGGACGCGTGGGTGTGGGACGTGTACCGCACCGCCCGTTTTGTGAAAAACGTCCGGGTCATCACGTTCAAGGACGTCAACGTTGAGGAACTCATCAAGTCCGACGACCTGCAGATCCCCAAGGACGGCCAGCTGGGCCCGCTGGACTAGGACTTTCGGCCGCCTTCTTGTGGCGGGGACGACGGCGGAACCTGGGTTCCGGCGTCGTCCTTTTCTTTGCGCCCGGGCCGGCTCGTGCGCCCTGCGGCTGGGATCCATCCCTCCACAGGAGCACCTGCGGCCGCGGTGTTCCACATTTTCACCCTTGCTCCTTATGCGCTGCCCCGAACCGGGCCAAGCTGGCTGTGGAGGCGGAAAATGAAAGCAAAAGATGTATTGGGCCAAACCGGTGAATGGGTGGCCGCCGATTTCCTGGAAGACCGTGGAATCCGAGTCATTGACAGCAACTGGCGGTGTTCCAGCGGCGAGATCGACATCGTGGCCCTGGACGGCACGGAACTGGTCATTGTGGAGGTCAAGACACGGCGGTCCCGTCGCTACGGCGATCCGCTCGAGGCCATCACCCGGGCCAAGCTGCTGCGACTGCGGACCCTGGCGGTGCTGTGGGCGCGGGCCCACCACCATGTGTACGGGAGCATCCGGATCGATGCCGTGGGAATCATCATGGACGGCTCCAACGCGCCCAGCATTGACCACCTCAGGGGCGTGGCGTGATGAGCGTGGGCAGGGCACTGGCGGTGGCACTGGTCGGCTTGAACGGGCACGTCATAGAAGTCGAGGCGGACATTGGCCAGACGCTGCCCAATTTTATTCTGCTCGGGCTGCCCGATGCGTCCTTGAACGAGGCACGGGAACGGATCCGTTCGGCGGCGCAGAACTCCGGGATTCCGCTGAGCCGGCGCAAGATCACCGTGAACCTGATTCCGGCCTCCCTGCCGAAAAGGGGTTCCGGCTTCGACTTGGCCATTGTGATGGCAGCACTGGAGGCTGCCGGAGATGTTCGGGGCACCGGCGGATCTGTCTTCATCGCCGAGCTGGGCCTGGACGGGCGGCTGCGGCCCGTCCGGGGGGTGCTGCCGGCCGTGCTCTCTGCCTTCGCCGCCGGCCATCGGGACTTTGTCGTCGCGGCGGCAAATTTGGCGGAGGCGCGGCTGGTCCGTGGCGCCACGGTGCGCGCCTTCGACTGCCTGGGAGAAGTGGCGCTGGCGTTCAATGCCGATCCCAAGAACATCCTGTGCGCTGTCGGGGATGAGGGTTCCGGCAGGGCTCCTGCACCGGCGGAAACCGCATGCGGGGAAGAAACAGTGGACCTGGCGGAGGTGGCGGGTCAGCCCGTCGCCCGGCTGGCCTTGGAGATTGCCGCGGCAGGCGGGCACCACCTGATGATGGTCGGCCCGCCGGGGGCGGGGAAAACCATGCTGGCCGAGCGGCTGCCCGGCCTGCTGCCCGATTTGAACGACGCCGATGCCATGGAAGTCACGGCCATCCAGTCATTGGAGCATCGCGGCGTGGGATTTACGGAGCTGGTGCGCCGGCCCCCTTATGAGCGCCCGCACCACACGGCGAGCACGGCGGCCATCATAGGCGGCGGATCGGGCATACCGCGCCCGGGTGCGGCATCGAGGGCACATCGGGGCGTGCTCTTCCTCGACGAGGCTCCCCAGTTCGACAAGCGCGTGCTGGATGCCCTGCGCCAGCCGTTGGAGAGCGGGGAGCTGGTGCTGCACCGCTCCGGTGGAACTGCCGCCTATCCTGCCAGGTTCCAACTGGTCCTTGCCGCCAACCCGTGCCCCTGCGGAAAGGCGGAGGGAAAGGGCATCAACTGCGAATGCACACCCATGGCCAGGCGCCGCTATTTTGGCAGGCTCTCCGGGCCCCTGCTCGACAGGGTGGACATTCAGCTGCAGGTCAACAAGGTCCAGCTGTCCCAGCTGGCCGATACCGGGCCGCGCGAATCCACCGCGACCGTGGCCGGCAGGGTGCTGCAGGCCCGCAAGGTGGCACGGGAGCGGTTCAAAGGCTGGGGGATCCAGCACAACGCCGAACTGACAGGGCGGATACTGCGCGGCCCCCTGCGGCTCAGCGGGCAGTGCACCGCCCTTCTGGACAAGGCCATGGGCACCGGTGTGCTCAGCGCCCGCGGCTACGACCGTGTGCTCCGGCTGGCGTGGACGGTGGCAGATCTTCAAGGACGGGAGCGGCCGGACAGCGATGACATCGGACTGTCTCTGACATTGCGGCAACGAGGAGACGGACTATGAACAGCCCCCTGACCAACAACAGCACTGACAACCCCACCACCGCCGAGCTTGGCTCCAGCGACAGCCTGCGCCGGGCCCGGGCGGAACTGACCCGCATCATGGAGCCTTCCGACCTTCCCGGGTTGGCACTGATTCGGGTGCTGGGCCCGGAGGAGGCCGTGCAGTTCCTGCATAGCGGCGGTGCAAACAACGCCCGGATCGAGCGCGAGGTCAGCGAGGTCCTGCGGGAGGCCGGCACGCAACGCTGGACGGGGCTGAAGGATGCGCTGGAACGGTGGCGTCCCCGCCTTCCGGATGTGGCCCCGGAACGGGACCTGGCCACGCTCGACAGGCTCGGCGGGTATTTGCTGACCCCTGAGGACCCGCAGTGGCCAGAGGCACTTGACGACCTGGAGTTGGCGGCGCCCATCGCCTTGTGGTGCAGGGGAGGCACAACCACCATTCCGGTGCAGGGGAAATGCATCGCCATGGTCGGATCCCGCGACAGCACCAGCTATGGGGCCAACGTGACGAGTGAAATTGCACACTCGCTCGTGCAACGCCACTTCACGGTCATTAGTGGCGGGGCCTATGGCATCGACGCCTACGCCCACCGCGGGGCAATGAACGCGGGTCTGGGTGCCGCATGGGGTGCCCCGGGGGTGCCGGTGAGCGCTGTGCCGCTTCCGGTCTCCACAACACGCCCAAGCCCGGTCGGGGCATTGGAAAATGAGCGCCAGCCACCCACCATCGCCATCATGGCCGGGGGATTGGACCGGTTCTACCCTTCCGGGAACGACGATCTGCTGCGCAGCATCGCCGAGCATGGGCTTGTTGTGGCGGAGGTGCCGCCGGGAACCAATCCCACACGGTACCGGTTCCTCCAACGCAACCGGCTCATTGCCGCCCTGGCCCAAGTCACGGTGGTGGTTGAAGCCCGCTGGCGCTCCGGAGCCCTCAATACGGCACGCCACGCGGACCTGCTCAGCAGGGTGGTGGGGACCGTTCCCGGATCGGTCTACTCCGCAAATTCCGCCGGCTGCCACCGCCTCCTGCGGGAGGGATCTGCGGTGTGCGTCACGGACGCGGGCGAGATCGCCGAACTCGCTGGTGCCGCGGGAGAGAACATGGGCCAGGAGCCGGAGGTGACACCTGCCATTCACGACGGATTGGGCACCTCCGACCTGCTCCTGCTCGACGCACTGCCGCTGCGGACAGCAACCACGATGGAAAAATTGTGTGTTGTGGGAGGACTGAGCGCAGCCACCGTCCTGTCGGGCCTGGGTCGCCTCGAGTCGCTGGGATTGGCGGAACGTGCAGGGGGTGGCTGGAAACGCAGGAAGCAGTAAATGCCGGCACAGCCGGCCCACGGGCATCGAGGAGCGATGGCTCGTTTCGCGGCGGCGGCGCAGGTGATGCAGGCGAGCCGTGCTGCTGGGCAGTCCCGGCCTGTTCCCGGTCGCAACATTGGCCAGTGTCCGGTTCGTCCCCAACCTGGCCCACCGTTTCGACACGGTGGCGGTATAACTTCCCAGCGCCTTCGCGACTTCTTCCCGGCAAAGTCCCGGGGACGGGAATGTCCACCGAGGAACCGGCTGCCCGGGCCACGGAAGTCCTGCCGGTCCGCAGTGACAGCCGCGCAGACTTCCTGACCAGGGCCGGGTGGGGCATGGCGTCGTACCAGCGAGGCGCCTCTGAGCACCCGCCGGGCTGGGATAACCGCAACAGGGACGGGCACAAAAAAGACGGCGAACGGCAGAAACGGCAGGCGGTGCGGCGGGGGAACTTGCCCCGGAGGACCACAGAACGCACAGTGGAGGTGTGGACCAAGAAGAACGCAAGGCGCTCCCGGCAGAACTGGCACAGTCGGCCGCAGCATTTGAGCGGTACTTGCGTGCCGAGCGGGGACGTTCTGAACACACCATCCGTGCCTATCTCGGCGACCTCGATTCCCTGCTCATCCACGCCGTGACGGAAGGCAACACGAGGTTGAAGGACCTTGACCTCGGATTCCTGCGTCGCTGGCTGGGAGAGCAAAACGCGGCAGGCCTGGCCCGGTCCACCCTGGCCAGGCGTGCCGCCACGGCCCGCAGCTTCCTGGCCTGGGCGCTTCTGGAACAGCTCATTGACGTTGATCCGGCACTCCGATTGAAGGCGCCACAGCGCGAGAAAACCCTGCCCGTCGTCTTGCAGCGGCAGCAACTGGCACGGCTTCTGGACGGCATGGCAGAGGACGCCGCCGATGGAGACCCGCTGGCACTGCGCGACCTTGCCATGGTGGAAATGCTCTATGCCACGGGCATCCGTGTCGGGGAACTGGCCGGGCTTGACGTCGACGACGTCAATCGGGAGCGACGCACCGTCACCGTCCTCGGCAAGGGTGACAAGGAGCGTGCCGTCCCCTACGGGGTGCCCGCCGACACCGCCCTGGGACGATGGCTGAGCGCCGGCCGCACAAAATTTCACAAGCCGCACAGTGGGGCGGCACTCTTTCTGGGCCGGCGTGGCGGGCGCATCGACCCGCGCACCGTCAGGAGCGTCGTGGACGCGCGCTTCGGCGCACTTGGGGACACCTCTGCCACAGGGCCGCACGCTTTGCGGCACACTGCGGCAACCCACCTCCTCGATGGCGGTGCCGACCTGCGCGCCGTCCAGGAAATACTGGGACACAGTTCCCTCGCCACCACCCAGCTCTACACCCACGTATCAGTGGAACGCCTGCGCGAGAGTTACCGAACAGCGCACCCACGCGCATAGACGGCGCATACAACCCGCACAAAAACCAGCATGTGACGAGGCACAGCACAGGGCTGAGCACGCCCCCGGGAGGCGGCGGAAACCGGCATGGGGCTGAGGATGTGACGGAACAAATGCCACGCGGTGGCACAAAATGCCCGGCTGCGGCACAATAAGAGGGAGCTCACGCTCAAACGTCAAAGACCGGGTCAACACCCGGACATGAAGGGCCGGAATGAACAGGCTCCGTGCACCCATAATTTCATCCTGGAGAAGGTCGTTGGGGAAGACGCACCTACTGCAATGGAGGATGGAATGAAGGTAGAAACCACGCGCGGTGTCTTGTATGTGCACTCAGCCCCGGCTGTCATGTGCCCGCATATAGAGTCATCCATTGCCGGTGTAATGGATCAGCGCACGGACCTGCAATGGATTGCACAGCCCGCGGCGCCCAACGTGCTGCGCACCGAAGTCAACTGGCAGGGACCCGCAGGCACCGGAGCCCGGCTGGCGTCTGCACTGCGCGGCTGGGCCAATGTGCGCTACGAGGTCACGGAGGATCCCAGCCCCGGAGTGGACGGCTCACGCTGGTCCCACACTCCCGAACTTGGCATCTTCCACGCCGTCACCGACGTCCACGGCAACATCATGGTCTCTGAGGACCGGATCCGCTACGCCTACGAAGTGGGCAAGGGCGAACCCTCCGCCGTCTACCACGAACTGTCCCTGGCGCTCGGCGAGGCCTGGGACGAGGAACTCGAACCGTTCCGCCACGCCGCAGCCGGGGCCCCGGTTCGCTGGCTCCACCACGTCGGCTGAGCACTTTCGCCATCCACGGCACGCCACATTAAACAACTGACCCGCAGGTGTTGGGGAAGATTCAACATGAACCTTCCGCAACAGCTGCGGGTCAGTGGCACAACCGGACAGCCTACGGCAGCTCAACCTTGGGGCCGGTGCTGCGGACGGCGACAACGGCGTTGTGGCCGCCGAAGCCGAACGAGTTGTTCAGGGCCATGATCTCACCCTCGGGCAACTCCCGCGGGGTGCCGGTGACAACATCCAAGGGGATTTCAGGGTCCTGGTTTTCCAGGTTGATGGTGACCGGGGCCAGACGGTGGTACACGGCAAGAACTGTCAGCACGGACTCGACGGCACCGGAGGCGCCCAGCAGGTGGCCCATCTGGGACTTCGTGGCCGAGACGCACACGTTGTTCACGTGCTCGCCCAAGGCGGATTTCAGGGCCGTGTACTCGGGACGGTCGCCCACCGGGGTGGAGGTGGCATGTGCATTGACATGCACCACGTCCTCGGGCATTGCACGGGCGTCGAAGAGGGCAGCCTTCAGCGCGCGGGTTGCACCCAGGCCCTGGGGGTCCGGAGCCGTGATGTGGTACGCGTCGGCGGTCACCGCGGTGCCGGCCAGCTCGCCGTATATGCGGGCGCCGCGGGCAATGGCGTGCTCTTCGGCTTCCAATACCAGTGCGCCGGCGCCCTCACCCATGACAAAGCCGTCGCGGCTGATGTCGTAGGGTCGTGATGCGGTCTCCGGGGAATCGTTGCGCTTGGAGAGTGCCTGCATGGCGGCGAAGGAAGCCAGCGGCATGGGGTGGATGGCGGCTTCGGCGCCACCGGCCATCACGACGTCGGCCTTGCCTGAGCGGATGAGCTCAAGGCCGATGTGCAGGGCTTCGGTTCCCGAAGCACATGCCGACACCGGGGTGTGGGCACCGGCGCGGGCACCGAGGTCAAGGCTGACTGCTGCGGCGGGGCCATTCGGCATGAGCATGGGAACGGTCATGGGCAGGACACGGCGGGGGCCCTTCTCGCGCAGGGTGTCCCAAGCGTCGAGCAAGGTCCAGACGCCGCCAATGCCGGTGGCGAACGCCACAGCCAAACGATCGTGGTCGATCTCCTCGATGCCTGAGTCTTTCCACGCCTCACGGGATGCCACAACGGCGAACTGGGTTGAGGGGTCCATGCGCTTGGCCTCGACGCGGCTGAGCACCTCTGTGGCGGGAGTTGAGGCCTTGGCAGCGAAATGGACGGGGAGATCGTACTTCTCCACCCAGTCCTCGGTCAGCGTGTGGGCGCCGGAAACGCCCTTGAGCGCGTTCTTCCACATGGTCGGGACGTCGCCGCCAATGGGCGTGGTGGCACCCAAACCGGTGATGACTACTTTGCGGGCCATGGTTCAACTCTCTACAAAAAATTTTGGGGGCGGGACGATGGGTGGTGACGTGGTTGGCCGGTGTCCTGCAGGGCCGGCCAACCACTGTGCCCCGTGCCGCTCACGAGCGGTTGGGACGAAAGCAGCGGGCGAGGCTTATGCCTGTGCACCTGCGATGAAGCTGACGGCGTCGCCTACGGTCTTGAGGTTCTTGACTTCCTCGTCCGGGATCTTCACGTCGAACTTCTCTTCAGCGTTGACAACAATGGTCATCATGGAGATGGAATCGATGTCCAGGTCATCCGTGAAGGACTTGTCCAGCTCGACAGCCTCAGGCGCCAGGCCGGTCTCTTCGTTGACGATTTCGGCCAAACCGGCCAGGATTTCTTCGTTGCTAGCCATTGACGGCTCCTTTTTCTTTTGCTGTGATCAAGGAAATGATCTTTTCAGGCATGATGGTCACCCCTCGGATGAGGGGATGGGTTGTTAGGGCAGGCGCACCACTTGGGCGCCAAACACCAGTCCGGCACCAAAGCCGATCTGAAGCGAAAGTTTACCGGAGAGCTCCGGGTTCTCTGCCAGCAGGCGGTGTGTTGCCAGGGGAATTGAGGCGGCCGAGGTGTTGCCGGCGTCGGCAATGTCACGGCCGATGATGACGTGCTCGGGCAGCTTGAGCTGCTTGGCGAGTTCGTCGATGATGCGCATGTTGGCCTGGTGCGGCACAAAGGCACCCAGGTCTTCGGCTGTGATGCCGGCCTCGGCCAGGGCCTTCTTCGCCATCTTCGCCATCTCCCACACGGCCCAGCGGAACACGGTTTGCCCGTCCTGGCGCAGTGTGGGCCACAGCGTGGAATGGGCCTCGTCGGCGGCAGCAAAGTCGACGCCGTCGCCCTTCATGGCCTGCTCGCTGAAGTCCCGGATGTCCAGCTGGGAGTGCGTCATGCCGATCGTGTCCCACTTGCTGCCGTCCGAACCCCACACGGAGGGGCTGATGCCGGGCTCCTCCGAAGGCCCGATCACGACGGCGCCGGCGCCGTCGCCAAGCAGGAACGAGATGGTGCGCTCATGGTTGTCGATGACGTCGGAGAGCTTCTCCACACCGATGACGAGAACGTATTCGGCGGTGCCTGAACGCACCAGCGAGTCGGCCTGGGCCACGCCGTAGCAGTAGCCGGCGCAGGCGGCGGAGATGTCGAAGGCCGGTGCGGGCGTGGCCCCGAGGCGGTCGGCGATCTGGGCAGCGGCCGACGGCGTGGCGTACGGGTGCGTCACCGTCGAGACCAGCACGGCGCCAAGCTGGGACGCGTCGATCCCGGCCCTTTCAATGGCCTCGGCGCCTGCCGAAACGGCCATGTCCACCACGGAGACGTCCTTGGGGGCGCGGTGGCGGGTGATGATGCCGGTGCGCTGCTGGATCCATTCGTCGGAGGAGTCGATCCACTGGCAGACGTCCTCATTGGAGACGATGACGGAGGGACGGTAGGCACCAATGCCCATGATCTGCGAGCCTGCCCGCGTGGGGTTCTGCTTCAAGGTGGGGGTGCTCACAGTGATCCTGCTTCCGGTGAAAGGTGTGCTGCCAGCAACTCCCGGGCAGCTTGGAGGTCGTCGGGGGTCTTCACCGCAACGGTGGCCACCCCGGACATGCCGCGCTTGGCCAAGCCAGTCAACGTCCCGGCCGGGGCCAGCTCGATCAGCCCGGTCACACCCATGGCGGACATGGTCTCCATGCACTTGTCCCAGCGCACGGGACGCGACACCTGGGCGATGAGCGACTCAAGTGCCGCTTCCCCGGAAGGTACGACGGCGCCGTCGTAGTTGGAGAGCAACGCCACCTTGGGCGTGTGGGGAGTCAACGACGGGGCCAGCGCCTCAAGCGCTGAGACCGCGGGGCCCATGTGGTGGGTGTGGAATGCGCCGGCCACCTGCAAAGGAATGACGCGGGCCTTGGCGGGCGGGGCGGCGACGAGGGCAGCGATCTGCTCCAGCGTCCCGGCGGCCACGGTCTGGCCCTTGGAGTTCATGTTGGCCGGGGTGAGTCCGGCGGCTGCAATGGCGGCGATGACCTCCGCGGAGTCTCCGCCCACCACGGCTGCCATGCCCGTGGGGGTGGCGGCGGCGGCGTCGGCCATCCGGTTTGCGCGCTCCCGCACAAACGCCATGGCGTCGGCGTGGGACAGGGTGCCGGTGAGGGCCGCCGCGGTGATTTCACCGACGGAGTGGCCCGCCACCACGGTGGCTCCGGGAACCAGCGCGGCGGCGGCGTCATCCCCCAATAGGGCCTGGGCGGTGATGAGGCCGGCGGCAACGATCAGGGGCTGGGCGACGGCCGTGTCCTTGATCGTTTCGACATCCGAGGTGGTGCCGTGGGCGGCCAGATCAATCCCGGCGGCCTCGCTCAACGCGGCAAGTTGATCGGCGACACCGGGGCGTTCCAGCCAGGGCGAAAGGAATCCGGGGGTCTGAGAGCCCTGACCAGGGCAGACTATTGCAAGCACATTAACCAGCTTTCCAAACTTAACGGCATATTCACCGTGTTTTCCTGCACCAAGCTCATCAGCACAATTTGTAGGAAGTCTACAATAGGGCCGGGGTTGAGACGTTATGGATGACGTGTTTTAAGTGAAAAAGCACTAATTGGCCGCTGCCCCTGGCTGAGCGGCCCCTCCCTGAGCCGCCCCTCCAGGCGCGCCGTTGGCGGGCCTGCCCGGAGGGCTCTTGGGCGCACCCGCCTTGGTTGGGGTGGCGAGCCGGCCCACGATCAAGGCTGTTTGCAGTACAAACGCCTCCCGTGGAATGAGCGGATCCCAGCCCGTCACATCACACACGCGGCGCAGCCTGTAGCGGACGGTGTTGGAGTGGACAAAGAGTTCGCGGGCCGCCGCCTCAAGGGAATGGCCGCCTTGCAGGTAGCTGCTCAGAGTGTCGACGAGCCCATTGGAGGCTGCCACGAGGGGACGATAAATGGTGGTGAGAAGTGTGCGCCGCGCTGATTCATCGCCGCCCATGACGCGCTCGGGCAGCAGATCTTCCGCGGATACCGGGCGGGGGGCCGCCGACCAGCCCTTGACCACGGACATGCCGGCGAAGGCGGCCTTGGCCGAGGTGGTGGCTTCGGTCAATGTTGGCGCCGCTGGCCCGTACACCACCGGCCCCGGGGCAAAGAGCTCGCTGAGGCGCGCATAGGTGGATGCGGGGTCGCGTACATTGCCCAGCACCAGGATCAACTTGTCCCCCTGGATGCCCACCATGACATCTTCGGCGTAGCGGCCGGCGGCACGGCGCAGGGTGCCAAGGAAGGAGGGGTTTGCCTCGGGCGGGCCGGGGCCCACCATGATGGTGAAGTGGCCGTGTGAGGTCCAGCCGAGGGCGGAGATCCGGGATTGCAGGGCGTCACTGTTTTCGCCTCGGAGGATGCCGTCTACGGCCAGTGCCTCCAGCCGTGTGTCCCAGGCGCCCCGGTTTTCCGCGGCCCGGGCATAGACGTCGGCTGCTGCGAAAGCCACTTCCCGGGAATACCGCAGAACGGCC
Source organism: Actinomycetales bacterium (assembly GCA_038243775.1). GTDB lineage: Bacteria > Actinomycetota > Actinomycetes > Actinomycetales > Micrococcaceae > Specibacter. The sequence continues at coordinate 12,835 of JBBSQT010000027.1, forward strand.
TCGCGCAGGGCCACTTGTTCGCTGTCGGCCGCGAGCTCGGGAACCCTGTCTTCAACAACCTGGACCACGGTGCGAATGAGCTGCAGTGCCCGCTGCAGGCTGATGGAGCGTGTCAGTTCGGTGGGGGCGGTGCCAAAAACGTCGGACAGCACCCAGCTCGGCGACGATGGATGTTCATACCAGGAGACAAAGGCGCTAATGCCGTTTTGCGCCACCAAACCCAAGGAAGAGCGTTCATCGGCGCTGAGCCGGCGGTACCACGGCAGGGTCTCCTCAAGCTCCGTGCGCATCATGGTGGAGAGCAGACCCATGTTGGAACGCAGCCGCTCCAAGGTTTCAGGGGAGCGCACGGTTGGATCCTGGGGTGGATTTTTTGCTGCCATCTCTTGAGGATATGTCCATATCCTCCGGAGAGGGTATTTGTGCGAACCCAACAGTTCCCGGCGGCGCTTAAGCCGTGTTGGGCGGCTCTGTTTGGCGGGTTGACACAAAAAGGGCGGTCGGTGTTGCTGTGGAAGTTCCACAGCAACACCAAACGCCCTCTTTAGTGGTGGGGGTTAGCCTAATCCTCCGGTGTTGCCGGTGGTGCCGGCGTTGACGTCCAGGAGGTCATATTTCGCGGCTGCCTGGCGGGGTGCGTCGGCGTCGACTTGTCCGTCCTTGGCGAGCATTTGCAGGGTGCGCACCACCACGGAGTGGGAGTCGATCTTGAAGAAGCGCCGTGCTGCTGCGCGGGTGTCGGAGAAGCCGAAGCCGTCTGCGCCGAGGGTCGCGAAGTCGTTGGGCAGGAACTGGCGCACC
>JBBSQT010000028.1:0-13604 GCA_038243775.1 Actinomycetales bacterium
GCACGCAGGAAGGGCAGCCGGAACGGCATTCGCAGGCTTGAATGGCGTCCATGGTCGCCTTGAGCCATACCCTGGCCATGTCGAATCCGCGCTCGGCGAAGCCGGCCCCGCCGGGGTGGCCGTCGTACACAAAAATGGTGGCCTGGCCCGTGTCGGCGTGAAGGGCGGTGGACACCCCGCCAACGTCCCAACGGTCGCTTGAGGCAACAAGGGGCAGCAGCCCGATGGCGGCGTGTTCGGCCGCATGCAGCGCGCCGGGGAACTGTGGTTCCACCAAGCCGCCGCCGAGCAACGTTTGGTTGTCGAGCGTGAACCAGACGGCCTTGGTGAACAGGTCGCGGGCTTCCAGCTCCAAGGGCTCCTCACCCAACACCTCGTTGGAAATAAGTGCCTTGCGCTGAAAGGAGACGACTTGGGTGCGCACCTGGACGGAACCAAAATGCATTTCCACAGGACCCCACAGCTCGTGCTTGAGGGACTCCAGGACCTCGATCTGGGTCACGTCCCGGGCAGTCGTGTAAAAGTCGGGGGTTCCGCGGCGAACCAAGGCACAATGATCGGCCTCGTTCAGTTCCAACACCACATAACTGGTGCCCTGGTGCACATAGACGGCGCCGGTGTGTGCCTGGTAATGGGATTGTGGGGACCCCATGGTGCCAAGAAGGGCGCCGGTGTCAGCCTCAATGATGTTGGTGGGGCCGCCGCCGTCCTCACGAAGGTTCACCATCGCTGCGGCGCTTTGCGGATGGGTCCAGAACCAGCCTGCCGGGCGTTTGCGCAGATAGCCCTGGGCCACCAGCTGGTCAAGCAACGCGGGAGTGCTCTCATCAAAGATCGACAGATCGGCAATGGTGATGGGCAGCTCAGCGGCAGCGGCACACAGGTGCGGACCCAAGACATAAGGATTGGAGGGGTCAAACACGGTGGCTTCCACCGCCCGGTCAAAAATGGCTTCCGGGTGGTGCACCAGGAAAGTGTCCAACGGGTCGTCACTGGCGACAAAGGCCGCCAGCGCATCCTGTCCGGCACGGCCCGCCCGGCCGATCTGCTGGAAGAACGAGGCCCGGGTTCCGGGCCAGCCGGCAACCAGGACAGCGTCCAGGCCGGAGATGTCGATCCCCAGTTCAAGTGCCGAGGTGCTTGAAACTCCCAGCAACTGCCCCGAGCGCAGCGCCTTTTCCAACTCCCTGCGCTCCTCCGGGAGATAACCGGAGCGGTAGGCGGCGATGCGTGGCGGAAGGCTGGGATCGACGTCGTCCAAGAGGCGCTTGGTGACACTGGCAATGGTCTCGGCGCCGCGTCGGGACTTGATGAAGGCGATCGTGCGAATGTGGGAGGAGACAAGGTTGGCCATGAGATCGGAGGTTTCCGCGATGGCGGTGCGGCGGGTTTTGGCCTCGTTCTCGCCCTTGAAATCGGTCAATTCCGGTTCCCAAAGAGCCACGGTCGTGGCGCCGTGGGGTGAGAAGTCCTCGGTGATGGTTGTGGTGGGGGCGCCGATCAGGCGGGCGAAGGACGTCCCCGGATCAGAGGAGGTGGCGGAGGCTCCGATGAAGATGGGGTGTGCGCCGTAGTGGGCGCAAATGCGGCGCAGGCGGCGCAGCAACACGGCTACATGGGAGCCGAACACTCCCCGGTAGCTGTGCGCTTCGTCGATGATGACGTACTGCAGCCGCCTGAAGAATCGGGCCCACCAGGTGTGGTTGGGCAGCACACCAAAGTGGAGCATGTCGGGGTTGCACAAAATGAAATTGCTATGGTCCCGGATCCAGCGCCGGTCAGCGGGGGCGGTGTCGCCGTCGTACGTCGCAGCACGCAGGGTGGGCAAGTGGAGGGAATTGAGGGCCGCCAACTGATCCGCCGCCAAGGCCTTGGTGGGGGCAAGGTAGAGGGCCACGGCACCCTCAGTCTCCAACCGTCCCGGATTGGCTGCCAATGCCAGCCCGGCGCGGTGCACGGCGTCGAGGGCGGGCAGCTGATACGCCAGAGACTTTCCCGAGGCAGTGCCGGTGGCAATGATCGTGTGCTCGTTGTTGTGGGCTGCATTGGCGCCGGCAACCTGGTGCCGCCACGGCTCCGCAATGCCCAAGGAAGCGTAGGCATTTACCAAATCCGGGTGCACCCAATCAGGCCACGGCTCGGCCACTGCCTGCCGTGCCGGGATCCTGCGGACATGCTGCAACTGTGGAGGGTTGGTTCCCCCACCCAGCCGCGAGATCAGCGAATCATTGGTAAGCACCCCATCATTGTGCCACCGCAGTTGCGAACCGGCCGGGCTGGCCAGCCCCCGGGCGGTGCCCTACAGTTTTGCCAGCTCCGCGAGCCGTGCCTTGGGCACCAGGACCGTGACGGGGCTCAGGCTTTCCCAGCCGAGTTTGCCGTAGAGGCGCTGTCCGCTGGTGCTGGCCAGCAACAATCCGGTGGTGACAGGGTGATCCAGTGCCCTGGCAGTGAGGGATTTCATCATCATCATGCCCAGTCCGCTGCGTCGATGTGCCGGATCCGTTTCGAGTCCGTCAAAGATGGCGTAATCCCCGTGGATGGCCACACTGCCGCTGGCAAGGACATGATCGCCGCGCATGATCGCGGCAGTGAAGCGGACCTGGCAGGGAGATGCGTTGTGCCGGCCGCCGGTCCTTTTCACCACCAGGCGCAGTTCAGGATCGCCCAGAAAAGGGTCCTGATTGTCTTGGGTTTCCATGGCGCACACCATGAGGTGCTCTGACGCGGACTCCATGCCCATGCCGTGGGCGTGGGCCAATTTCACATAGTCGTGGATGCGCGGCCCAATAACGCAGAGGGACCTGTGGGCTGATGCGGTCACTTCTGCAGACAAGGCGGTGAAGGATGCGGGCGCGGGATCGCATATGAAGTATTCCCAATCGCCGCTGTGGTCAAGGCGCAAGGCAGCCCAGTAACCCTGGCCAGTGCGGTTTTGATAGCTCCGCAAGGCGCTCCACCCCGTAAACCAGGCGGCACCCTGCTCTTCAAGTCCCATGGAACCAAACCTCATATGTACAGCCTAGGCGTGGACGGCGCCAGGAGCGGGAAGGCTCCAGCAATTTGGCGGCACAACGTAGGCTTGAACACGTGGCTTTGAACAAAATTGTGCTCTTTTATGGTTTTACCCCCCTTAGCGATCCGGAAGCAATCAGGCTCTGGCAGCGTGCCCTGTGCGAAAAACTCAATCTCAAGGGACGCATCCTCATCTCCAAGGACGGCATCAATGCCACCGTGGGCGGCGACATCAAAGACCTCAAACAATATTTGAAGACCACACGTGAATACCGCGGCTTCAAAAACATTGACATCAAGTGGTCCGACGGCGCCGGTGATGACTTTCCCCGCCTGAGTGTGAAGGCACGTGAGGAAATCGTCAGTTTTGGTGCCCCCGGTGAACTCAAGGTGGACGAAAACGGTGTGGTGGGCGGTGGCACGCACCTGTTGCCCGAAGAGCTCCATGAACTCGTGGCGAACAAGGAATCCAAGGGTGAAGAGGTCGTGTTCTTTGACGGGCGCAACGCCTTCGAAGCCCAGATCGGCAAGTTCAAGAACGCCGTCGTTCCCGACGTCGACACAACCCACGACTTCATCAAGGAACTGGACTCCGGCAAGTACGACGACCTCAAAGACAAGCCCGTCGTTACCTACTGCACCGGCGGCATCCGCTGCGAAGTCCTCAGCTCCCTCATGGTCAACCGCGGTTTCAAGGAGGTCTACCAAATGGATGGCGGGATTGTCCGCTACGGGGAAACCTTCAAGGACCAAGGCCTGTGGGAAGGCTCCCTTTACGTGTTCGACAAGCGCATGCACATGGAATTCAGCGACGAGGCTGCCGAAATCGGCCACTGCATTCGCTGCAACAACCCCAGCAACAAGTTTGAAAACTGCTCAAACCCCAGCTGCCGCAACCTGAACCTGTACTGCGCCAGCTGCGCCAGCGCGCCGGAGACACTGCAATGCCCGCAGGGCTGCACGGACTAATCCCGGGCACAGTCGGAATAAACTGAAATTCCTGAGGAAGGATTTATCATGTGGAACGATTATGGGCTGACGTGGGGCGACGCCGTCCGAGTGGTGCTCTCCGCCATTGGGCTTTACCTCTTTGTGCTGGTTTTGATCAGGTTCATGGGACAGCGCACAATGGCGAGCTTGTCTAGTTGGGACCTCGCCGCGGCGGTGGCACTCGGGGCCGTTGTTGGTCGGGCAATCCTTGGCTACACACCCACATTTGTGGCTGGTGCGTTGGGTCTGGTGACCCTGCTGGCATTGCGGGCACTCACCGGTCAGCTGCGCCGCTTTCCAAAGGCCGAGGCAGCCGTCAACAATCGCGCGTACCTGCTCATGACCGGTAGTGAGATCGTTCCAGCGAACTTGTGGCGCACCCACGTCTCCGAGCAGGAGATCACCGCACGGCTGCGTCTGGCCGGTATCCGCAATCGCACGGAGATTGCCTGTGTGATCCTCGAAGCAACGGGAGAGATCAGCGTTCTGCGAGCAGGCCTTCCGATCGATCCACAATTTCTGGAGAACGTGAAGGGGGCCGAACTGGTCCCCGCAGCCTTCTTGGCCCTGCCTGGGGACAGTCAGTAAGGGGGAACTGGGGTCCGGTTGGATCGGCCTTTCGACACTTCCCAACGCAAAGAGCCACGTACCTATCCGGGTCAAGGACGGGTTCCGCATGGCGCAAATGTTGAATCAAGGCTGGCTGGATTCGCCTCCACCGTCTCGACCCGTTGTCGCATCCATGCGGCAGCCATACCGCGACGGTCACGTGGCCCCACAGACTCGTTAGGCTTGGTCAATGACTGATTTCGCCACGATTCCCGATGCCCCGCGCAGTGACAATCCAGAGGTCCTCGCCGCACTGGCCCGGGACCTTGACGCCATCAACTACACGGTCGACGGCGTGGCTGGGCTCCTCGGGGCGGAAGCCAACCAGGCCCTGGGCCGGGATCAACCCGTACCGGCTGCCCTGCTGCTGCGCACCAACTCAGGCCCCTTGGCCACTGTGGTGAAACTGTGGCTGCTGGCCCAGCCTGTCCTGGCTGCCGAGTTGGCCGCTGCACTGCCGTCCACCGGTGTTGAAACGCTGATGGAAATGGGCTTGGTGGAGGAGCCCGGATCATCCACAGCCGTGCGTGCCGCCGTCGACCTCCGCCCCTATGGCTGGCCGGCCGATGAGGAAAACGGCACCGACACGAACCTCTGGGTTGCCAGCGACCTCGGTGCCCACCAGCGTCCGGGCGTCCTGCGCAAGGACCACGTCCTGGGCATCGGCCAAGCCTCCCTGACCCTGGCCCAGGGCACCATGCGACGTGAGGTGGAGGCTGCGCTGGATTTGGGCACCGGCTGCGGCATCCAGCTATTCCACCTGCTCAGCCACGCGAAAATCGTGGTTGCCACGGACATTTCCGAGCGCGCCCTGGCCTTCACCCGCTTCAACCTCGCCCTGAACGCGCAGCCCCTGGGCCTCACCCCGGCCGACCTTGAACCAACCAACCCGAACGCGCGCGTGTCCCTGCGCCTGGGCAGCCTGTTGGAACCGGTTGAGGGGGAGCGCTTCGACCTGGTCGTTTCCAACCCGCCCTTTGTCATCACGCCCCGCCACCGCGGCGAGCAGAGCAGCGAGCAGTTCACCTACCGCGACGGCGGCATGGCCGGGGACGCCATCGTCGAATCCCTCGTGCGCGAACTGCCCACCGTCCTGGCACCCGGCGGGACGGCACAGATGCTGGGCAACTGGGAGGTGCAGAAAGCCGCGGCCGACGACGGCACCGGCCTTGACTGGCACACCCGCCCTGCGCAGTGGCTGGCACCGGGAATCGAGGCGTGGTTCATCCAGCGTGAACAGGTTTCTCCGGGAGGCTACGCCGAAACGTGGCTGCAGGACGCCTCGCAGGGCCGTGATGCGGTGGCCTACGCACACGCCTACGAGGAATACCTCCTCGACTTCGCCTCCCGCGACGTGGCAGGCATCGGCTTCGGCTACATCGTCCTGCGCCGGCCGGCGGAGGGCGAAACCGCTGACGCGCCGCGTTTCGAGGAGATCCTCTACCCCATCGAGCAACCCGTGGGCCCGCATTTGTCGTACGCCCTGGACCGCGCACAATGGCTCAAGCTTCACCCGGACCTCACCTTTGAATACCTCCTGGTGGCCTCGGACGTCACGGAGGAACGCCACCAAAAGCCCGGTGCGGAACATCCCGGTGTGATCCTGTTGCGCCAGGGTGCAGGAATGCGGCGCACGAATTTGCTGAGCACCGAACTGGCCGGATTCGTTTCCGCGTGCGACGGTGACCTGACCGCCGGTCAGATCATCGGCGCGTTGGCTGTGCTGCTGGAACGTGACGACGCCGAATTCGCCCAATCCCTCGCCGCGGAAGTCCGCAACCTGGTGCGCGACGGCTTCCTGCACACCGCCGGCTGACAGCGTGACCTCCCGGGCCCACTGAATCGTGGGGTGGAGTTTTATTATGCGCCAGCGAAGGTGCTTCGCGTGCGCTGCTTGTCTGGTGGCGCCTTGCCAGCTGCCAGCGTTGCGCATAAGTAAAGTCAGGGGGAGGAAACGCATGGGATAACACGGCGGAAGTGGGAAGGCCGCGGCCGCTTGGGGGTAACGTGGTCTAACAGTCATAGGGAGGCGTCATGGTGCTTAGTCCCCACGCACCTTGGTGGGCGCTGCTGCTGTGCCTGCTGGCCGCCGTCGTGCTTCCAACGCTGATTGGTTTGGAACGGCAGGTCAACAACAAATCTGCTGGCATGCGCACCCACGCCCTGGTGGGGTTGGGTGCGGCGCTGTTTGTGGTGGTCAGCAAATACGGGTTTTCCGATGTGCTCGAGGTGAACCTGGTCAGGCTTGACCCGTCGCGCGTGGCGGCGCAGATTGTGACCGGGATTGGGTTCATTGGCGCCGGGCTCGTTTTTGTGCGCCGGAACAAGGTGCGCGGACTCACCACGGCGTCGTCCATCTGGCTGACGGCGGCGGTGGGCTCGGCAGCAGGGGCGGGCCTGATTCTGCCGGCGGCGTTCGCCACGGGTGCTTATTTCCTGGTGGTTGTGGTTTATGCGAAGGTCATTGGTCGGTTGCGGCTGTCGGGGCGGCGCTTCCATGTGCTGCAAGTGACATATGTGGACGGAACCGGGGCGCTGCGGGAAATTCTGCAAAGTTGCACGGCGCTGGGTTTCCAGATTCTTGGCTTCACAACACGGCCGGCCGAGCATGGAGACAGTGGCGTGCTGGGCAAGGTCCTCAATGATGAACCAGGCTTGCCTGACGCCAAACTCGTGGAAGTTGAGCTGGAAATTGAAGGGTTGCGCACCCGGCACGCCCTCCTTGACGCCCTGTCCGCGCTGCCCACCATCAAGGCCATTTCCTTCGACGATGAGAACGAATAAATTCGTCCAACGGCCCCGTTTCATCGCGTCCGCCAGCAGGGCAAATTTTTCCGGCAGTACGCGTTCAAGCCAAAAATATGGTGAACTAGCTGGGGGACGCCGTTCGTCCACCACTCATTCCCTGTAGGAGTACCGTGCCCAGCAAGGCAGCAGCCAGCAAGCCCAAGACCGGCAAAAAGCTCGTAATTGTAGAGTCCCCTGCCAAAAGCAAGACCATCGCCAAATACCTGGGCGAGGGCTTCGTTGTTGAAGCCTCAATCGGGCACATTCGCGACCTGCCGCAGCCTTCCGAGCTGCCCGCGGAGCTGAAGAAGTCCTCGATTGGCAAGTTCGCCGTCGACCTGGACCACGACTTCAAGCCGTACTACGTGGTCTCCTCCGACAAGAAGAAAAAGGTGGCCGAGCTCAAGGCCCAGCTCAAGGACGCCGACGAACTTTACCTCGCAACTGATGGGGATCGCGAAGGTGAAGCCATCGCGTGGCACCTGCTCGAGGTGCTCAAGCCCAAGGTGCCCGTGCACCGGATGACCTTTGCAGAAATCACCAAGGAGTCGCTGCAGCGAGCCCTGGGCAACCTCCGCGAACTGGACACCGACCTTGTCGACGCGCAGGAAACCCGCCGCGTCGTGGACCGGCTGTACGGCTACGAGCTCTCCCCGGTGCTGTGGCGCAAGGTGGCCCCGAAGCTTTCCGCCGGCCGCGTGCAGTCCGTCGTGACCCGCATGGTGGTTGAGCGGGAACGCGAACGCATGGCGTTCCGCTCCGCCAGCTACTGGGACCTGGCCGGCACGTTCAGCACGCCCGACACCGGCGAGTCCTTCAGCGCCAAGCTGGCCGCCGTGGATGGCAGGCGCGTCGCCTCTGGCCGTGACTTCAACGACCAGGGCGTGCTGACCGGCAAAAATGTGGCACACCTGGACGAGGTCGCCGCCAAGGCCCTCGCCTCGGCCCTGCAGGACGTTGAATTCGCCGTCCGTTCCGTGGAGCACAAGCCGTACACCCGCCGGCCCGCCCCGCCGTTTACGACGTCGACCCTCCAGCAGGAGGCCGGGCGCAAGCTGCGCTTCTCCTCCAAATCGACGATGTCGACCGCGCAGCGCCTGTACGAAAACGGTTACATCACCTATATGCGTACCGACTCTTCCTCGCTGAGCGATGAGGCTGTCCAAGCCGCCCGCCGCCAGGCCTCGGAGCTGTACGGTCCCGAATTTGTGCCCGCCGCCAGGCGCGTCTACGCCAACAAGAGCGCCAATGCGCAGGAAGCCCACGAGGCCATCCGCCCCGCCGGCGACTCCTTCCGAACCCCGGCCCAGGTGGCCAGCGCGCTGCGCGGGGACGAATTCAAGCTGTATGAGCTGATCTGGAAGCGCACCGTCGCCTCCCAGATGGCTGATGCCAAGGGTTCGACGGCGACCATCAAGTTGGGTGCCACGGCTGCCGGCGGCGCGGCCGACGGCCAGGACGCCGAATTCTCGGCCTCCGGCACCGTCATCACCTTCCGCGGCTTCCTGGCCGCTTATGAGGAGGGCCGGGACGAGGCCCGCAACGCCTCCGACGATTCCGACCGCCGCCTGCCCAACGTCAAGGAAAACGACGCCCTGAGCGCTGCCGAAGTCCAGGCCAACGGGCACGACACCTCACCGCCGCCGCGCTTTACCGAAGCGTCCTTGACCAAAGAGATGGAAGAGCGCGGCATCGGCCGGCCGTCCACCTACGCCTCCACGCTGTCCACCATCATGGACCGCGGCTATGTGCGCAAACAGGGCTCGGCCCTGGTGCCGAGCTGGATTGCGTTCTCCGTGGTGCGCCTGCTGGAACTGCACTTCACCGACTACGTGGACTACGAGTTCACCGCCGGCATGGAGAAGGGGCTGGACAGGATCGCCAACGGCCAGGAGCAAGGCTCTGACTGGCTGACGCATTTCTACTTCGGCGACGACACCAACCGCGGCCTGCAGGACATTGTGAACAACCTGGGCGACATCGATGCCCGGGACATCAACTCAATGCACATCACCGACACCCTGGTGCTGCGTGTGGGCAAGTTTGGCCCGTACCTGGAATCGACCGTGCCCACGGTTGACGCCAAGACCGGTGAAATCATTGAGGCCGCCCGCGCCAACGTGCCGGAGGGCCTGGCCCCTGATGAGCTCACGCCCGAAAAGGCGCGGGAGCTGATGGAGACGGCTGCCCCCGAGGAACGCGTCCTGGGCGTTGACCCGGATTCGGGACACACGGTGGTTTCCAAGAACGGCCGCTACGGTCCGTACGTCACCGAGGTCATCCCGGAAATGACGGAAGAGGAAATCGCCAACCAGCCGGTTGAGTACTACAAGAACGGCAAGCCAAAGCCGCCGAAGAAGCCCGTCAAGGTCAAGCCGCGCACGGGCTCGCTGTTCAAGTCCATGACCGTTGAGACGGTCACGCTGGATGAGGCATTGGGGATCATGAGCCTGCCCCGGGTGCTGGGGGCCGATGCCGAGGGCAACGAAATCACTGTCCAGAACGGCCGCTTTGGACCGTACCTGAAGAAGGGTTCCGACTCGCGTTCCATCGGCTCCGAGGAAGAAATCTTCACCATCACCCTGGATGCGGCACTGGAGATTTACTCCCAGCCCAAGCAGCGTGGCGCCCGGGCCGCCGTGGCGCCGCTGGCAGAGTTCGGTGACGACCCCGTCTCCGAGAAGAAGATCGTGGTCAAGGAAGGCCGCTTCGGCCCCTACATCACTGACGGCGTCACCAACATCACCGTGCCGCGCGGCACCGAGATTGAGGACCTGACCCGCGAGACCGCCATTGAACTGCTGGCCGACAAGCGCGCCCGCGGCCCTGTCAAGCGGACCGCGAAGGCCCCTGCGAAGAAACCCGCTGCCAAGAAGCCTGCAGCGAAGAAGGCGGCGGCGCCCAAGAAGTAAGCCGGGCACCTTTGGCCCGACAGCGCCCCCACAGCGCCACACCGAAAGCCCCGCACCCTTGCAAGGATGTGCGGGGCTTTCGTGCCCTGCCGCCGCAAACCCCCGCGCGTCGACGATAATGGGCGTATGAGATTAGGCGTGCTCGACATCGGATCCAATACCGTCCATTTGCTGCTTGTTGACGCCCGCGCCGGTGCCAACCCGGTGCCGTACGCCTCGCACAAGCGGGCGCTCAGCCTGGTGAAATACCTGGACGAGGCCGGCAACATTACGGATGAGGGCCAGCACGAGCTGATCGAGTTCATCCTTGAGGCATGGGAGTTCGCCGCCAAGCACAAGGCCAAGGACCTCTTGGCGTTCTGCACCTCCGCAATCAGGGAGTCAACGAACGGTTCGCAGGTGCTGGACCGGGTGCAACACGAGACCACCATCCGGCTGACCGAACTCACGGGCGAAGAAGAATCAGCCATGACATTCTTTGCCGTGCGCCGCTGGCACGGCTGGGGTGCGGGAACCATCTTGAACCTGGACATTGGCGGGGGGTCCTTTGAAATCTCCCAGGGCGAGAATGAACTGCCGGACCTGGCTCATTCCGTGCCGCTGGGAGCCGGACGCTTGACCCGCGAATGGCTGTCTGAGGACCCGCCCACTGCCAAGAGCATCAAGGCGCTGCGCAAGCACATCAAATTGACGTTGAAGGAACCCATCACGGCGACCAAGACGCTTGGTGTGCCGAACATCGTTACGGGCTCTTCTAAAACATTCCGTGCGCTGGCACGCATTACGGGCGCTGCGCCGTCGTCCATGGGACCGTATGTGCGCCGGGAACTTCACCTGAGCGATTTGGCATTGTGGTCACAACGGTTGTCGGCCATGTCGGCGGCGGACCGGCTTTACCTGCCCGGGGTCTCGGCGGCCCGCGCCTCGCAGGTGTTGGCCGGCGCCCTCGTGGCGCAGAGCGCGCTGGAACTGTTCGACGTCACCAGCATGCAGGTCAGTCCATGGGCGCTGCGGGAGGGACTGATTCTGCGCCGCCTGGACCAGCTGGTCTTTGACGGGCCGCTGGATCCACCGGCCCATGTTGCTAAGCTGAGGAATTCAGACATTAGGTAGGTGAGCATGACGGATCACAGCACGCAGGCACCGGAGGATGGCACACAGGCAACCCCGGGACCGACAAAGTTCATTCCCGTGGCGCTGTCCACCGCGTCGGTGTACCCCCTCTCGGTTCATGACGGCTTCGCCGTGGCTGCCGACCTGGGCTACGACGGCGTGGAAGTTCTCGTGACGCACAACGGGGACAGCCAGAATGCGGCCGCCCTGAACCGGCTGGCGGAGCGGTATGAGCAGCCCATTATGGCCATCCACGCGCCAACACTGTTGCTGACGCAGCAGGTGTGGGGGAGTGCGTGGAACAAGATCCAGCGTTCGGCCCAGATGGCTGTTGATGTGGGGGCCGACGTCGTGGTGGTGCACCCGCCGTTCCGCTGGCAAAACGACTACGCGGAGACTTTCGCCCAAGGCGTGCGGGACATCGCCGACGCGTTCGGTGTGCGCATCGCCGTTGAAAACATGTACCCGTGGCGTGTCCGCGGCCGTGAGGCGCTGGCCTATCTGCCGCACTGGGACCCGGTTCCGCAGGACTACCCGGACGTCACCTGGGACTTCTCCCATGCCGCTACGGCGGATGCCTCCAGCCTGGATGCCGTCAAGGCGTTGGGCAGCCGGTTGCGGCACATCCACCTCACCGACGGCACATCCTCAACGAAGGACCAGCACCTGATCCCGGGGCATGGCACGCAGGAATGTGTTGAGGTGCTCAGGCATGTTGCGGAAAACGGGTTCGACGGCGTCGTGGTTGCCGAGATCTCCACCCGCAAGGCCAAGGGTGCAGGGCAGCGCGAAGAATGGTTGGCTGAAACGTTGGAGTTCGCCCGGGTGCACCTGGGGCAGACGATGCCGTAAGGGCCCGACTGTGCCGCGAGCGCGGGGGCCGTTGGGTCTCCGCGCTCGCGGGAAGCGGCACCGGCGTGAAAGCTGCGGGTGGGGCGTTAAATGCGAAATCGCCGGAAATCTCGAGCCAGTGGATGGGGGGAATCACTGGCGAGATCTCCGGCGATTTGACTGGCCTTCAGGACAGGACCAGTCCGATCATCACTCGCACCCTTATGAGGTAATTAAGAGACTACGGGCCGCTCTTGGGAATAGTCGGAACGCCAGCTGTGTGTTTGCCGTTAATCGATTTTGACGGGTCTTTTGCATGCCGGACTGCGGCGAACAATGATGGAGGACTGATGAAAAAGATAGTTTTTTTGGGCTGCGGCTCGATGGGTGAAGCCGTTCTTTCCGGGCTGCTGGGGGCCGGTACATCCCCCAGCTCGGTCGTGGTGACGGTACGCCGTCCCGAACGCGCGCATGAGTTGGCGTCCCGGCACGGTGTCACCGCCCTGGCCTCCAACGAGGAAGACGACGCAAATGTCGAGGCCGTTGCGGGAGCCAGTGTGGTGATTTTGGCGTTCAAGCCCGTTGGCACCATCGGGTTGTGCCGTGAAGTTGCGGACGCGCTGGAGCCCGATGCCGTTGTTGTCAGTGTTGCGGCAGCCGTTTCGCTGGCACAGCTGGAAGGCGCGCTGCGTCCCGGCCAGCCCGTCATCCGAGCCATGCCCAACACTCCATTGAGAGTTGGCAGGGGCGTGGTTGCCCTCTCTGCCGGCTCCTCGGCCGACGAGCACCACCTGTCTGCAGCCCACGAGATCTTCGCCGGGTCGGGCGTGGTGCTGGACATCCCCGAGGAACAGCAGGACGCCGTCTCGGCCATCAGCGGCTCAGGTCCGGCCTACGCGTTTTACCTGGCTGAAGCAATGACCGCAGCCGCCGTCGACTTCGGGCTCTCGCCCCAGATCGCCCAGGTCCTGGGCCGCGAAACGGTGGCCGGTGCAGGCCTAATGCTGGCCGAGCCCGGCGCCGATCCCACGGAGCTGCGCCGCGCTGTCACAAGCCCCCACGGGACCACTGAGCAGGCCATTGCCAGCTTTGACCGCGACGGGCTGCCCGGGATCATCCGTACGGGTGCCCAGGCCGCCGCAGCACGGGCCGCAGCAATCACTAAGGAACTCTCCACCCCCCAGTGACGCTAGCGCAGCAATGGTGTGATTTTTTCCGACCCTATCCCGGCAATGGTCAGTTATTTCGGGACGCTGTCGCACTGGTCGCTGACCTCCGGAACGTTCTTGGGATAGGGTCCGTGAAAACGCAGCCATTGCCGGGATAGGGTCCGTGAAAAAGCAGCCA
>JBBSQT010000029.1:0-12787 GCA_038243775.1 Actinomycetales bacterium
ACGAGTAGTCACTTTTTCTCTCTCCTTGGTGCTCTATCGAACACACGTAGACAGGTTGAAGGTCACCTTCAACCACTGTTTCCCGCACGCCGTTGGGCAGAGATTTTTTATAAGCACCTAACGACAAGCAGGTGCCGTGATCTATATTACGTTCCATGGGGCCCGCTCCGTTAATCTAACGGAGCGGGCGTCCACATATTGGTTAACCATGCAGCACTGCCGGCGGTCCTGCCTACGGCAGGATCAGCGAGCGGGCGTTCTTGCGTGCGGCCTCGAAGCGCTTGGAAACGTCGGCCCAGTTCACGAGGTTCCAGAACGCCTTGACGTAGTCAGCCTTGACGTTGACGTAGTCAAGGTAGAAGGCGTGCTCCCACATGTCCAGCATCAGCAGCGGGGTGGTGGCCACGGGGACGTTGCCCTGCTGGTCGAAGAGCTGCTCGATGACCATGTTGCCGCCGAGGCCTTCGAAGGAGAGCAGTGCCCAGCCGGAGCCCTGGATTCCCATGGCGGCAGCGGTGAAGTGTGCACGGAACGCATCAAAGGAACCAAAGGCGTCGTCAATGGCTGCAGCCAGTTCACCCTCGGGCTTGTCCCCGCCTTCAGGGGACATGTTGTTCCAGAAAATGGAGTGGTTCGTGTGGCCGCCGAGGTTGAAGGCCAGGTCCTTGGAGTACTTGGCGACATTGGCGAAGTTGTTGCTTTCACGTGCTTCTGCAAGCTGTTCAAGAGCCAAATTTGCACCGGCAACATATGCTGCGTGGTGCTTGCTGTGGTGCAATTCCATGATGCGGGCGGAAATATTGGGCTCCAGAGCAGCGTAGTCATAGCTGAGTTCCGGAAGTGTGTACTTGGTCACGATTCCTCCATAGCGGTTCTTTTTGGTGTTGCCGGCCGGATGCCACCGACCGGTCAGGTGACCAGCTCTGTCGAAGCTGGCCCACTTCTCTACTCTTTCATACTAGGCGCGTTAGCCATCGAGCATGTCAAAGGTGACGTTTGACTCGGTGCCGGGAATGCCAAGGTCCTTGGCTTTCTTGTCCGCCATGGCCAGGAGTCGCCGGATGCGCCCGGCAATGGCATCCTTGGTCAGGGGCGGGTCGGCCAGCCGCCCCAGCTCGTCCAGGGATGCCTGCTTGTGGGCCACCCGCAGGGCGCCGGCATATTGCAGGTGCTCGGGCACGTCGTCGCCCAGAATTTCCAAGGCGCGTTCCACCCTGGCTCCGGCTGCCACGGCGGCTTGGGCTGAGCGGCGCAGATTGGCGTCGTCGAAGTTCGCCAGCCGGTTGGCGGTGGCCCGCACCTCTTTGCGCATGCGCCGTTCCTCCCACACCAGGAAGGTGGCGTGGGCGCCCATGCGCACCAGCAATTCGGCAATGGTGTCGCCGTCGCGGATCACCACTCGGTCCACGCCGCGCACATCCCGGGCCTTGGCGGCAATGTCCAGCCGCCGGGCGGCCCCCACCAGTGCCAGCGCCGCTTCCGGGCCGGGGCAGGTGACCTCCAGCGCGGACGAACGGCCGGGTTCGGTCAGCGAACCGTGGGCCAGGAAGGCGCCGCGCCATACAGCTTCGGCGTCTGCCGTTGAGCCATTGACGACGGCGGACGGCAGGCCCCTGACTGGGCGTCCCCGCGCGTCGAGCAGTCCGCTTTGGCGTGCAAGGGCTTCACCGTCACGGGCCACCCGCACCACGTAGCGGCTGCCGCGGCGCAGGCCGCCGCCGGAGACGACCACGATTTCACTTTGGTGCCCGTACATCTCGGCGATGGCCGCGCGCAGGCGCCTGGCGGTTGCCGCGGTGTCCACCTCGGCTTCGATCACGATGCGTCCTTGGATGATGTGCAATCCACCCGCGAAGCGCAGGAGCGCGGAAACTTCGGCCTTGCGTACAGAGGACTTCTTAATCTCCAGTCGGGACAGTTCTTCTTTTACTGCCGCGGTCAAAGCCATGTCTCAGCCTTCACTTTCACATTCAATGGTGGTCCCCAAAAATATCCCGGTATGCCGCCGCCAACCGCAGTGGGTCGTGGATGGCATCGCCTGCTGAACTCTCCACCTTACCGAACACCACCTGCGCACCAATCATTGCCGCTGCGGCAGTGAATTCACCAACATCACCAATGGAGTCCGGATCGGCCAGTACGACGTCGATCGAGAAGTCGGGTGCGTACCTGGCAATGACGTGCAGGTGGTCTGCGGCGTTCATGCCGACAGCTTCGGCATCGTTGACGTCCAGGTTCATGGTCAGCAGGCGTTTGGCCTTGGTGGTGCACAGTGCCTGACGCATTTCCGGCAGGAGCAGGTGCGGCAGCACCGAGGTGTACCAGGATCCGGGGCCCAAAACGACCCAGTCAGCCTGGAGGATGGCATCGACGGCTTCCGCGCAGGCCGGTGCATCCTGCGGGACGAGGCGCACGTTTTCCACTTCCCCGGCCTTGGCCAGCAAAGACTGGCCGGAAATGAGCGGCCCGGGCGTCCCGTTGTTGCGCACCTGGCCCTCAATGGTCAGCGGCACACTGGCCATGGGCAGCACCTCTCCCCTGGCGCCCAAAAGGGCACCGGCCCAGCGCAGGCCGGCCACGGTGTCCCCCAGCAGTTCCCACAATGTGACAATCAGCAAGTTTCCCAGCGCGTGGTTGTCAAGGGAGCCGGTGACGCCCTCACGGGAGGTGAAGCGGTGCTGCATCACATCACGCCAGGTGCGGCCCCAGTCGGTATCGTCACACAGGGCGGACAGTGCCATTCGCAGGTCCCCTGGCGGAAGGACGCCCAACTCCTCGCGCAAGCGGCCGGAGGAACCGCCGTCGTCCGCCACCGTCACGACGGCCGTGATGTTGCCCGTCACCAGACGCAGGGCGGAGAGGGAGGCGGACAGGCCGTGGCCGCCGCCAAGCGCGGCGACCCGCACTTCCGATTCCGGGCTCGGCAATCTTGCGGCCGATGGGATGATCGGCAGAATTCCGGTGTACACGCCTACTCCCTGCCCAGGTCCCGGTGCCGGATGCTGGTGGTGACGCGGGGCAGCTGGCTGAGCCGCTTGGCCAGTTCGACGGCGACGGCAACCGAGCGGTGTTTTCCGCCGGTGCAGCCGACGGCGATCGTGGCGTAATGCTTGTTCTCACGCCGGTAGCCGTCAAAGACGGGTTCGAGGGCGTGAACGTAGCGGTCCACGAAGTCCGAGGCGCCGTTGTCCTTGAGGACGAAGTCACTGACGGCCTCGTCCTGGCCGGTGAGCGGACGCAGGGCCGGGATCCAGTGCGGATTGGGGATGAAGCGGACGTCGGCGACGTAGTTCGCGTCCACGGGGAGACCATACTTGAAGCCGAAACTCATGATGGTCAGCGTCAAAACCACGGGCCCGGATTCGGAGAAGAGTTCCGTGACGGCCGAACCGAGCTGGTGGACGTTCAGGTCCGTGGTGTCCAGGACCATCTCCGCCTGGGACTTCATTTCGGCCAGCAGCACGCGTTCTGCCCCAATTCCGTCAAGGATGCGGCCGTCCTTTTGCAGCGGGTGCGGGCGCCGGCCCTGTTCGAAGCGGCGGACCAGCGTTTCGTCGGCGGCATCCAGGAAAAGAAGCCGGTAGGCGACGCCTGCCGCCGACAGTGCGTTGAGCGATTCCCTGATGTCCGCAAAGAGGCCTTTGCTGCGCACGTCGACGACGACGGCCAGCTTGGGCAGGGCAGCGGGCATCCGGGCCACCAATTCCACCAGGGTTGCGAGCATTTGGGGTGGCAGGTTTTCAATGACGTACCAGCCGTGGTCTTCCAGCGCGTTGGCCGCCGTGCTGCGCCCGGCCCCGGACATGCCGGTCACCACCAAGAGCTCCGATTCAACCGGCTTGATGCTTGTCATGGCTTCACCGCCGGCCGTGGTTGGGTCTTGCTGCTCTGTCATGAAACTTCCCGTCACTAGTTGCCTGCCCTCTAATGGCTAAGCCTAGCGGCTCAGGGGCCCCACGCGAGCGAAGCGAGGTTGGGGGAGGGCGCGACGGCGCTAGCGGCTCAGGGGCCTATTCCAGGATTTCGCCCGTGGTCATGTTGATGGCAGGGGCTGCCTCGTTGCCGCTTTCCCGGTCGGCGTTGAGAGTGCTGAACACAACGCCCGCCAGAACGGGGCCGATGCCCTTCGCCTGTTCCAGGTCCTCCAGGGTGGCGGCCCGGATTTTCTTGAGCGAGCCGAAGTGCGCCAGCAGGGCTTTTTGCTTGGCCGGTCCCAGCCCGGGGACGGTGTCAAGGATGGAGGCGGTCATGGCCTTGCCCCGTTTGGCCCGGTGGAAGGTGATGGCGAAGCGGTGCGCTTCGTCACGGATCCGCTGCAGCAGGTACAGGCCTTCGGAGGAGCGGGGCAGGATCACCGGGAAGTCGCTGTCCGGCACCCAGACCTCCTCGAGCCGCTTGGCCAGTCCGATCACGGCCACGTCGGTGATGCCGAGGTCGGCGAGGGCGCGGGAGGCGGCATTGACCTGGGGCACGCCGCCGTCGACCACCACCAGGTTGGGCGGGTAGGCGAACTTGGCCCGGGCGGGTTCCTGCGCGTCGGCATCAACTCCCACCTCGCCGCTGGCAGGCGCGGTCTGGGCGCGGGCGTCCTGTTCGCTGAGGTAGTTCCTGAAGCGGCGGCTGATGACGTCGTACATGGAGGCGGTGTCGTCGATTGCGGCGTCGCCGGTGATGGAGAATTTGCGGTATTCACCCTTTTTGGCCAGCCCGTCCTCCACCACCACCATGGAGGCCACCACGTTGGTGCCCTGGACGTGGGAGATGTCGTAGCATTCGATCCGCAGCAGCGGCATGGGCAGGTCCAGCGCCTCCTGCAGTTCGGCCAGGGCCAGGGAACGGCTGGTCAAGTCCCCTGCGCGGCGGGATTTGTGCAGCATCATGGACTGGCGCGCGTTGGCTTGGACGGTGTCCATCAGCGCGGCCTTCTCACCGCGCTGGGGCACCTTGATGGACACCTTGCCCTGGCGCAGTTCCCCCAGCCATTGGGCCAGGTATTCGTGGTTGGCGGGCAGCTCGGGCACCAGTATTTGGCGCGGAATGGTGTCAGGCTGTGATTCTTCGCCGCCGTACACCTGCTGCATGAGGTGCTCCCACAGCTCGGCGTCGGAAGCGTCTTCCACCTTTTCCACGACCCAGCCGCGCTGTCCGCGGATGCGCCCGCCTCGGACGTGGAACACCTGGACGGCGGCTTCCAGTTCGTCTTGTTCAACGGCGAAAATGTCGGCGTTGGTGTCTTCCGCGAGCACCACGGCGTTGCGTTCGAACACCTTGCGCAGCGCAATGATGTCATCGCGCAGCCGGGCGGCCTGTTCGTAGTCGAGTTCGGCCACGGCCTCCGCCATCTGGCGCTCCAACGTGCCGATGAAGCGTTTCGCCTCCCCGCCCATGAAATCGCAGAAGTCCTGGGCGAGGGCCTTGTGATCCTGTTCGCTGATGCGTCCGACGCAGGGGGCGGCACATTTGTCGATGTAGCCGAGCAGGCAGGGCCGGCCGCTGCGTTCGGCCCGGCGCAGCACGCCCGGGCTGCAGCTGCGGACGGGGAAGACCCGCAGCAGGGTGTCCATGGTTTCGCGGATGGCCCCGGCCGTGTACGGGCCAAAGTATTTCGTGCCCTTGCGCCGCTCCCCGCGCATGACCTGCACCCGCGGGTACTTCTCGCTCATGGAGACGGCCAGGTATGGGTAGGTTTTGTCGTCCCGGAACGCCAGGTTGTAGCGGGGCGCAAATTCCTTGATCCACGTGTATTCAAGCTGCAGTGCTTCCAGCTCGCTGCCCACAATGGTCCATTGCACGCTCGCCGCGTGGTGGACCATGGCATGGGTTTTGGGCAGCAGCGTTGCCGGGTTCGCAAAATAGGAGTTCAGCCTGGACCGGAGGTTCTTGGCCTTGCCCACGTAAATGATCCGCCCGTGCTCGTCACGGAAACGGTACACCCCCGGGTCGGTGGGAATTTCGCCCGGTGCGGGCCGGTAGCTGGAAGGATCTGCCACGCTTACTCCGCGCTGGGGCTCTGATTGTATTTGGGACTGCGTTCCTGCCCGGTGAGCTCGGCGATGGCGTCCATGATGGTGTCCGTCGCGGCCCTTCTGGCCGGCAGGGAGTGGTCGGGTCCGGTCTTGTCGAAGTAGAGCGGCCGCCCGAAGCGCATGGTGAACCTTGCCGGGGTGAACGTCTTCTTGCCGGCAGGCTGCAGCTTTTCCGTGCCGATCATGCCCACGGGCACCACGGGTGCGCCGGTGGTGAGCGCCAGCCAGCCCACGCCGGTGCGTCCGCGGTACAGGATGCCGTCGCGGGAGCGGGTGCCCTCGGGGTAGATGCCCACGCCCTCGCCCCGGCCCAAAATTTCCAGGAGGGTCTTCAGCGCCTGGACACTGGCGGCCTGTTCGCCGCGCTCCACGGGGATGGAATGCACGGACTCGAAGAACGTTTTCATGAGCCTGCCCTTGACGCCCTTGCCGGTGAAGTATTCCGCCTTGGCAAAAAATGAGACCGGCCGCGGCGTCAATGCCTGCACAATGACGGAGTCAAAAAAGGAGAGGTGGTTGGGCGCCACAATGAAGGGCCCGTTGGTTGGCACGTTTTCCAGCCCTTCCACCGTGGGACGGCACACGGCACTGATGGTGCCCCTGGTGAGCAGGCGGGTCATGTCATAGATCGCCATGCCTGGCCTCCCCCGACAGCACCTGGATCAGTTCCTGCGGCGATCGCACGACGGCGGCGACGCCTGCCGCTGCCAGCTCACCTTCGGCCGCGAATCCCCAACCGACGCCGATGCACTCCAGGCCGTTGTTCGTGGCGCCGTGCACATCCTGGTGCCGGTCCCCCACCATGACGGCGTCGAACCGGGTGCCGGGCCCGGTCTCCACTGCGGCCATGTCCACTGCGGCCATGTCCACTGCGGCCATGGCCGAGGCGGCAGCCAGGGCGGCGGCAATGATTTCGGTCTTGCCGGAGCGGTAGCCGGGGTCGCCTGGCTTGAGGGATTCGTTGCTGTGTGAGCCGCGGATCGCGTGGAAGTAGCCGGCGAGGCCGTGGTGGGCCAACAGGGTCTTGGCCAGCGGCTCCGGCTTCTGGGTCGCGACCGCGAGGTACACGCCGTCGCCCTTCAACTGCGCCAGCAGGTCCTCGATGCCGGGGTAGACCACGGACATGGCCATGCCCGTCTCCGCGTACCAGCCGCGGTAGGCGGCGATGACGCCCTCCACCTTGTCCGCGGGCACCCCCAGCAGGTTCACGAGCGCGTCGGCCAGCTTCGGCCCGATCACGGAGTTGAGCACGTCGAGGCCGGGAACCGGCAGGTCCATGGCGGCGAGGGCATGTTGGAGGCCCCCGGTGATGCCCCCGGCGGGGTCCACAAGGGTGCCGTCGAGGTCAAAAAGAACCACCGACGGCAGGCTGTCACGTGTTTTGCCCGCATGCGTGGCAGGAATTACTGTACTCACGTCCATAGTTTCTCATGTCCCGCCCGTGCAGGGCCGCATCCATGCGAAGGCGGGCATATTTTCACGCCCGCCCGCCGGCCCTACAGCACCTCGCGGAGGAACGTCGCGGTGTAGCTTTCGGTGCTCTTGGCGACCTTTTCCGGCGTCCCGGTGGCCACCACGCGGCCGCCGCCGGTGCCGCCGTCGGGGCCCAGGTCAACAATCCAGTCGGCGCTCTTGATGACGTCCAGGTTGTGCTCAATGACGATGACGGTGTTGCCCTTGTCCACGAGCCCCTGCAGCACGAGCAGCAGCTTGCGGATGTCCTCAAAGTGCAACCCCGTGGTGGGTTCGTCCAGCACGTAGATGCTGCGCCCGTTGGAGCGTTTCTGCAGTTCCGCTGCCAGCTTCACGCGCTGCGCCTCGCCGCCGGAGAGCGTGGTGGAAGCCTGTCCCAGCCGGACGTAGCCGAGTCCGACGTCGACCAGCGTGCGCAGGTGCCGGGCGATGGGCGTGAAGGCGGCAAAGAACTCGGCCCCCTCCTCGATCGGCATGTTCAGCACGTCGGCGATGGACTTGCCCTTGTAGTGGACCTCGAGTGTTTCGCGGTTGTAGCGGGCCCCGTGGCACACCTCGCAGGGCACGTAGACGTCGGGCAGGAAGTTCATTTCGATCTTCAGGGTGCCGTCGCCGGTGCATGCCTCGCAGCGCCCGCCCTTGACGTTGAAGGAGAACCGGCCGGGCTGGTAGCCGCGCATCTTGGATTCGTTGGTCTCGGCAAAGAGCTTGCGGATGTTGTCAAAGACGCCGGTGTAGGTGGCCGGGTTGGAGCGCGGGGTGCGGCCGATGGGGCTCTGGTCCACGTGGACCACCTTGTCGAGGTGTTCCAGCCCGTCCACGCGCAGGTGCCGTCCGGCAACCTGCTTGGCGCCGTTGAGCTTGTTGGCGAGAACCTTGTACAGGATCTCGTTGATCAGGGTGGACTTGCCGGAGCCGCTGACGCCGGTGACGGCCGTGAGCACGCCGAGCGGGAACTTCACGTCAATGGTGTGCAGGTTGTTTTCCCGGGCGCCGATCACGGCAAGTTCGCGCTTCTTGTCATACTTGCGCCGGGAGGCGGGCAGCGCTATGCTCCTGCGCCCCGAGAGGTAGTCGCCCGTGAGCGATTCGGTGTTGGCGAGCAGGCCCTCCAGCGAACCGGAGTGCACCACGTGGCCGCCGTGTTCGCCGGCGCCGGGGCCGATGTCCACGATCCAGTCGGCTTCCTTGATGGTGTCCTCGTCATGCTCAACAACGATGAGCGTGTTCCCGAGGTCGCGCAGCCGGGTGAGGGTTCCAATGAGGCGGCGGTTGTCGCGCTGGTGCAGGCCGATGGACGGCTCGTCCAAGACGTACAGCACGCCCACCAGGCCGGAGCCGATCTGGGTGGCAAGCCGGATGCGCTGGGCTTCGCCGCCGGACAGGGTTGCGGAGGCGCGTTCCAGGTTCAGGTATTCCAGGCCCACGTCGAGCAGGAATTTCAGCCGGGCCTGGATTTCCTTCAGGACCTGGCTGGCGATCTGTGCCTCGCGGCCGGTCAGGACCAGGTTGGAGAGGAAGTCGAAGCAGTCGCGCATGGACAGGGCACACACCTGCGCAATGGACTTGCCGTTGATGAGCACGGACAGGGAAGCCGGGTTCAGGCGTGCGCCGCCGCAGGAAGGACAAGGGATCTGGCGCATGTACTCTTCGTAGCGGTCGCGGGCGGTGTCCGATTCCGTCTCGATGTGCTTGCGCTGGATGTACTGCACGGCGCCCTCGAAGCCGGTGCTGTACTTGCGTTCGCGGCCGAATCGGTTTTTGTACTGCACCACCACCTTGTGGTCCTTGCCGTACAGGATGGCGGTGCGGGCTGCGTCGTCGAGCCTGTTCCACGGGGTGTCCAGCGTGAATCCAAGCTCTGCGGACAGGCCTTCCAGGAGCCGGTTCCAGTACTCGGTGGTGGCGGTGCCCAGCGACCACGGCGCAATGGCGCCCTCGCGCAGCGTCAAGAAGGGGTTGGGGACCACGAGTTCCTCGTCGACCTCCAGCTTGGTGCCGATGCCGCTGCAGGCGCTGCAGGCGCCGAAGGGGTTGTTGAAGGAGAAGGAACGCGGCTCAATTTCGTCAATGGCGAGCGGGTGTTCGTTGGGGCAGGCCAGGTTTTCGGAGAAGGAGCGGATGCGTCCGTCGTCGTCCGCGCCAAGCTCCACGAGCTCGGCGAGGACGCGGCCCTCGGCCAGGCCCAGGGCGGTTTCCACGGAGTCCGTCAGGCGCTGCTGGATGCCGTCCTTGACCACGAGGCGGTCCACGACGACCTCGATGGTGTGCTTGAACGTCTTTTTCAGCTTGGGAGGGTCGCTGAGCTGGATCTGCTCGCCGTCGACCTTGGCCCGGGAATAGCCCTTGGCGGCCAATTCGCGGAACAGCTCCACGAATTCGCCCTTGCGGTCCCGCACCACGGGGGCCAGGACCTGAAAGCGCGTGCCGTCGGACATTTCCAGGAGTTGGTCAACGATTTGCTGCGGAGTCTGCTTCGCGATGGGTTCCCCGCAGACGGGGCAGTGCGCCGTGCCCACGCGCGCCCAGAGGAGGCGCATGTAATCGTAAATTTCGGTGATGGTGCCCACCGTGGAGCGCGGGTTTTTCGACGTCGACTTCTGGTCGATGGACACGGCCGGGGAGAGCCCCTCGATGAAGTCCACATCCGGTTTGTCTACCTGTCCCAGGAATTGCCGGGCATAGGCGGACAGGGATTCCACGTACCGGCGCTGGCCCTCGGCAAAGATGGTGTCGAAGGCAAGCGAGGACTTCCCGGAACCGGAGAGGCCGGTAAAGACGATCATGGCGTCGCGCGGCAAATCAACGTCCACGTTGCGCAGGTTGTGCTCACGGGCACCCTTGACCACCAGGCGCGACAAGTCCGGGCGGACCGGGAGTATTTCAGGCATTACAGACTGGTTCACAAGTTTCCTTCACATCACGGACGCCACTCCGCAGTCCGCGAAATGGCTTGGGCCGTGCCGCCTGTCTGCCGCACACGGCCCCGGGTCAAAAGTATAATCGAATCTTCGTTCGAACCGGCACGGCGGCTTGTGCCCCAAGTTCCGGTGGCGGGTTCTCCGCCAAATTCCGGTGGCCGGTTCCGGTGGTCTGGCTGCGGTCACTTCCCCCGTTCCAGGGCCGCTGTGACAATCTTCAGCGCCTGGGTGTGGGGAACACCCAGTTCACGGACGACGGCGGCAAAGGCGTCGGCCGCGTCGGCGACCTTCGCCACAAGGCGGTCCCCGCCCGTGGCGACGGCTGTGCCGCTGCGCCCTGCCGTGACCACCACACCGGCTTGTTCCAGTTCACGATAGGCGCGGGCCACCGTGTTGGCGGCAACACCGAGGTCAACGGCCAGGGCCCGCACCGAGGGCAGCTTGGTCCCCACAGCCAGCTCCCCGGAGGCGGCAAGGTCCAGGATTCGAAGCCGGACCTGCTCGAAGGGTGGGACGCTTGAATCCGGCTCCAAACGCCAACGGCGCATTAATACATCCATGGAATTCATAGCTGACTGACTTCTTCCACCAACGGGTCAACGAACTGTGACATATACAGATCGTAGTAGAAACCCTTCCCGGCCAACAGCTCCTCGTGGCTGCCTTGTTCAAGGATGCGGCCCTGGTCCATGACCAAAATCAGGTCGGCGTCACGGATTGTGGAGAGCCGGTGGGCGATGACGAAGCTCGTCCGGTTCGCGCGCAGCTTATTCATGGCCTGGCGGATCATGACTTCCGTGCGGGTGTCCACCGAGCTCGTCGCCTCGTCCAGGATCAGGATGTCCGGTTTCGCAATCCAGGCCCGGGCAATCGTCATGAGCTGGCGCTGCCCCTGGCTCAAGCCGCCGCCGTCGTCCGTCAATACCGTCTCATAACCGTCCGGCAGGGACCGCACGAAGTGGTCCACGTGGGTGGCCTCGGCGGCTTCCATAATTTCCTCTTCGGTGGCGCCCAGCTTTCCGTACGCCAGGTTCTCCCGGATGGTCCCGCCGAACAGCCACGCGTCCTGGAGGACCATGCCGAACTGGCTGCGCAGATCGTCCCGGGTCAGGTGGGCTGTGTTGACTCCGTCGACCGTGATGGTGCCTGCGTCAATCTCGTAGAAGCGCATAAGCAGGTTCACCAGGGTGGTCTTGCCGGCACCGGTGGGGCCCACTATGGCCACCGTCTCCCCCGGCTCTGCCACGAGGGAAAGATCCCTGATCAGCGGACTGTCCGGTCTGTAGGCGAAGTTGACATGGTCAAACACGACGCGCCCGGCGGCAGGGCTGGCGGGCAGCGCGGCCGGGCTGTGGTCGGGGCGCTGCTCCTGCGCGTCGAGCAGGTCGAAAACGCGTTCGGCCGAGGCCACCCCGGACTGCAGCAGGTTGATCATGCTGGCGAGCTGGGCCATGGGCTGGCTGAACTGGCGCGAGTACTGGATGAACGCCTGCACGCTGCCGATCGTGATGACACCCTGGGCCACCTGGATGCCGCCGAGCACGGCGACCACCACATAGTTCAGGTTCGCGACGAAGTTGGTGCCCGGCATGATGATGCCGGAGATGAACTGGGCCTTCGAACTGGATTCGAACAAGCTGTCGTTGTGCTCGCGGAACTGTTCAATGGCCAGGTCCTGCTGGCCGAACGCCTTGACGATCTCATGGCCGGTGAACATTTCCTCCACAAGGCCGTTCAAGTCGCCCGTGCTCTTCCACTGGGCCGCGAACTGCACCTGCGAGCGCCTGGCGATCAGGATCGTCATGACGGCGATGACGGGCACCGTGAGCAGGGAAATGCCTGCCAGCAGCGGGGAGATGGAGAACATCATGCCCAGCACCCCGCACACTGTCAGGACGGCGATGAGGATCTGCGTGAGGGTTTGGTTCAGGGTTTGGGAGAAGTTGTCAATGTCGTTGGTGACGCGGGAGAGCACGTCCCCGCGGGATTCCTGCTGGAAGTGTGACATGGGCAGGCGGTCCAGCTTGTCCTCGATGTCCTTGCGCAGCTTGTACATGGCGCGCTGGACAATGCCGGTGGTGATGTAGCCCTGGGACCAGTTGAAGAAGAACGCGCCAATGTACAGGGACAGGACAATCATGAGCACGGCCCCCAGTGCGGACAGGTCCATGCCCTGCCCGGGCACCACGTTCATGGCGTTGAGCATGTCCGCCAGTTGGCCCTGGCCGCCGGCCTTCAGTGCGGCCACGGCTTGTGCCTTGGTGGTGCCGGCCGGGAACTGTCCAAGCATCTTGCCCACGACGCCGTCGAAGATGATGTCCGTGGCGCTGCCGAGGATCTTGGGTGCCACGACGGAGAGCGCCACGG
>JBBSQT010000030.1:0-12599 GCA_038243775.1 Actinomycetales bacterium
CCCTGACAGTTTCCGCCTCCCTGTTCGGAGCCGTCTACCTGCTCCTGCACGGGCTCGTGAAAATCGTGCTCGTCTGGGCCGTGCTCAAGGACAAACTCTGGGCTTACCCCTGGATGGTCGCCTTCTTGCTGGTCTTCATCGCCTACCAGGGCTACCAGTTGGTCGTCGGCTTCACCATCGGCATGGCGCTCCTGACAGCCTTTGACATCTTGATCGTCTTCTTGACCATCCACGAATACCGTGCACACAAAACCCGAAACGCCCCAACCCAACCCGGCTAGCAGCGCTCAAGGTGCACTGCTACATCAACACGCTGGGCGGGGTCCCAGATTTTGCCAATAGTTCGGCTGCACACACGTCACTGTCATTGAAGGACGAACGATCCTGACCGCTGCAACTTTCTGGAGCTGCTTCTGTGGATTGAAGCGAAGAACACTTGAATACGCAGGCGGCCCATCCATGCGCAGGCCTTGCATAGAAAGGGAAACAGACGATTCTGGTGAGGAGCAGGCTGAGGGCAAGTGTGGACGCCCTGCCGTGGCCGCCGGGGTCCCTCGTGTGTTTTCAACGTTGCAGCCGCTGGTGACTACCTGCCTGAGCCCTCCTGGAATTTAAAACCGGCATGACGATTCCCGGTAGTGCTTGAATCAACGAACAGTGAAGCGGACACCCTACGCGGCCACCGGCACTCATATGCTGCTGAGGGCCGGGTATTGGCGCTTGTGACGCGCGTCCACCACGCCGGGCTTTCGCACCACACGGGTGTGGACGAGCCAGATCAGGCAGGACTGGGAGACTGTAATGGCGGGGCCAGCGTGGGAAATGTCCGCCACCGCGCATTTGTCTAGGAAACAGCCGGTCCGAAGGTGGAGCCGGCGTCGGTGGAGAGCTGAATGCCTGTCGCGGTGGCCACCCAGATTGCTGGCTTGCCGCTGGCTTGCACCAGGGCGGTCACAGCCTGAACTTCACCTTGAACCGTCCCGGTGGGTGTCCATGTCTGGCCCGCGTCGGTGGAGACGTGGACGCTGCCATCCGGGGCAATTCCCACGGCGTCGGTGGGGGCCTTCTCAGGCGAAGGTGCAAAGGCCACGAACTGCATCAGCGGGGCGTTTGGGACAGCGTTCCAAGTCTTTCCACTGTTGGTGGAGCGTTGCACTCCTTGCTGCGTGGTGGCCAGAACCACCGAGGTGGCTGGATTTCCTGCCAAAACCGCAGGGCTGAAACTGGGCGACGATGTCTCCCATGTGATGCCATCGACGCTCGTGCTCAACTTCCCGTCAAAGGCGACCAAGCCATGATCGGTGGCGCTGAGAGCATGGAAGTCTGATTTGCCCTGGCGCGAGAGGGGCTCCCATGTTTTGCCGGCGTCCGCGGAGCGGATGAGCCCGACCGGATTCTGCAGTGCTGATCCGGGCCCGGGGTGTCCCGAGCCATAGAACACTTCAGGATCGGCTGTGGGCGTGAATCCCATCAGGTCAATGGTCTCAGTGCTGACCTTGACGGGGGTTTTGCCGGTGGCATCGTAGAGGCCCTCGTGGGTTGCGAGCAGGACCTTCGAGGACACCTGGTCCACGTATATCCCATGGACATGTTGGGTGGCGGCTGCCGGTGCCGTTGCGGGTGTGGTTTGCGGGGCGGGTGTGGTTGCTGATGTGCAACCAGCCAATAGCAACGGCAGGACAAGGGCTGCTCCGGCAATCGAGAAACGAGTGTTCTTGCTGAGAAAGATGTTGCGGGGGGTCACTGAGATCTCCAAGAGGGAAGAAAGGGGCAAGATGGCCGGTGGCGGCCAGAACTGGACCGGGCCGCCACCGATGGGTTCAGTGGGTGCCCTCTAGAGAGTTGCCAACAACGCTTTCATTTCCTTGATTTCAGCTTCTTGGCTGGAAACAATCGATTTCGCCAGCGTGACGGCATCCGTGTTCTTTCCGTCTGCGACCTCAGATTTGGCCATCTCGAGGGCACCCTCGTGGTGGGCGGTCATCTGGGTCAGGAACATTTTGGCGGCCTCGGTACCTTGGGCGGCCTTGAGCTTGTCCAGGTCCGCGCTGGTCATCATGCCCGCCATGGCGTGATCGCCGGTCATGGTGGTCGACTCACCCCAGGCGCTCAGGTAGTTGGTCATAGTGCTGATCTCCGGGGCCTGGGCAACCTTGATCTCCTTGGCCAAGGCGATGATTTTTGCGTCCATGTCGGGCTTTGCCAGCATGATCTCACTCATCTCCACTGCTTGTGAGTGGTGGGGCAGCATCATTTGGGCGAACATTGCGTCCGCTGCATTGTGGCCGGCTGCGATGGCTTGGGTGTGCGCGGTGGACATGGCCGAGCTGCCATGGTCCATGCCTTCCATGGAGCCTGCATCGGCGCTGGTGGAACAACCGGCCAGGGCAATAACGGCGGCTAGGGCGGTGGCGGAAATCGTCAGAATTTTCTTCACAGTAAACAGTCCTCAACTCAAAATTTTGACTACAGATGGACGTCACCCCTCGGCGGGGTGCGTTAACGAGGACCCGTCACACGGTGACAGGTCAGAATCGATCGGTTTACGTCCTGCTGATGGAGAGTTGAGTCAAGGAAGGAGGGTCAGGGGTGCGCCCTGCGCATTTGTATCCCTCATGGCTCGATATGGTTGGCCTGGCGGCAGGGTCGGGAACGAGGCCCGGTTGCGGGGCCGCTGGCGTAGCCGCCCCGGCGAAGGGGATGCAAGCTCCGTGGCTGGCCATGGGCATCTCGCATCCCAAGGGTGAACACCCACACGCATTCATGTTTCCGTGGGGGGAGTCCACTGCCGCAACCTCGGCATGGTCGGCGGCTGACATGGTTGGTGATGCTGCGGGGTGTGCATCAGCAGGAGCCTCTGTCACGTCGGCGGCACCTGAGGCGGCAGCGGTGCTGATGTGCACGGACGCCATCGGTGCAGCCTGTGCGCTGCCGATGACGTGCATGCCCAGAAGGCCGCCCACAATAGCGACCGCCAGCGTGATTAAACCCACCCAACGCAGCAAGAATCCCGGCAGTCGCAGCGTGCTTGACGTGTTCATGGCGGGATCCTTTCTGGTGGCTTGGCAGTGACGGTCGTTGTGTAGTGTACCGGAGCGTACTGAGTGGGTCCGGTGGTCGGGGGATTAGCTCACTTCGGCAGGGTTGAGCTTGAGTCGGCGCAGCAGTTGGGCGTTCAGGGCCACAACGATGGTGGACAAGGACATGAGCACAGCCCCGGCCGCCGGTGAGAGCACGAAGCCGACGCCGGCGAGCACTCCGGCAGCCAGTGGGACGGAGATGATGTTGTAACCGGTGGCCCAGATCAGATTTTGCCACATCTTGCGGTAGCTGGCTGTGGAGAGGTCCACGGCGGAGAGTACTGCGCGGGGGTCATTGCCAGCCAAGATCACCCCGGCTGATTCCATGGCGACGTCCGTTCCGGCGCCAATCGCGATGCCAACTTCTGCTCTGGCCAGGGCGGGTGCGTCATTGACGCCGTCACCGACCATGGCCACCTTCATGCCGCGACCTTGGAGTTCGGTCACTTTCTGGTCTTTGTCTTGGGGCAGGACATCGGCAAAGACCTCATCGATGCCGAGCTCCGCGGCCACGGTGCCGGCAACTTGCTGGGCGTCACCGGTGATCATGGCAACCTTGATGCCGCGGGATTGCAGGGCGTGGACGGCCTGTCGGGATTCCTCACGGACTTCATCTTCCAGCGCGACGGCACCGATCACGGCACCATCTTTGATGACGTGCAGAATCGAGGCCCCTCGGTCCATCCACCGCGTTGTTGCGGTTGCGATGCGCTCCGGTTCGGCCAGGCTGAGTTCCTTCAGCAGTGCCGGACCTCCGACGGCCACGGTGGAACCGTCAATGGTGGCCTGGACACCGCGGCCGGTCATCGATTGGAACCTGGTGGCGACCAGGGACTGAGTGCCGGCCTTTTCTGCGGCTGTAATGATGGCACGGGCCACGGGGTGCTCACTGTCAGATTCCACAGCGGCGGCCAGTGCCAGCAACTCACCCGTGCTCAGTCCTTCAACGGCAGCGACGTCGGTCAGGGCAGGCTCGCCCTTGGTCAGGGTTCCGGTCTTGTCGAAGAGGACCACATCGATGGTGCGCATCCGCTCCAGTGCCATCCTGTCCTTGATCAACACCCCCGCCTTGGCTGCGCGTTCGGTGGAGATGGCAATGACCAATGGAATGGCAAGGCCCAAGGCGTGAGGGCAGGCAATGACGAGCACTGTCACCGTGCGGGTCACAGCATCGGGAATACTGCCCAGCAGTGACCACACGATGAAGGTGATGACGCCGGACCCGGCGGCGAAGTAGAACAAAAAAGCGGCGGCACGGTCGGCCAGGGCTTGTGCCCGGGACGTGGAGGATTGGGCTTGGGCCACCAGCCGCTGGATCCCGGCCAACGCTGTGTCATCGCCAACTGCGGTCACTTTCACCCGCAGGGAATTATCGGTGGCAACGGTGCCTGCCACCACGGGGTCCCCGACCGTTCTCGGGATGGTCTTGGATTCGCCGGTGATCATGGACTCGTCCACTTCCGCGGTTCCGTCGGTGATTTCGCCGTCGGCGGGCAACCGGGCCCCGGGCCGGACCAGAACAATGTCCCCGGGGTTCAGTTCTGCGATGCTAATGGTTTCAGTGCCGCCGTCGATCACCCGTTGGGCCTCATCCGGCAATAGCGCGGCGAGGGCGTCAAGGGCACCACGGGCCGAGCCCAATGCCCGCATTTCGATCCAGTGCCCCAGCAGCATGATGGCCACCAGCAGTGCCAGTTCCCACCAAAAGTCCAGATCGAAGCCGCCAATGCCCAAGCTCGTCACCCAGGACGCAATGAACGCCACCGTGATGGCCATGGAGATCAGCAGCATCATGGCCGGCTGGCGGGACTTGATTTCCTGCCACCCACCCTTGAGGAATGGCTGGCCGCCGTAGAAGAAGATCACCGTACCCAACAGTGGCGGAATCCACGTCGAACCGGGGAACGCCGGGACGGTGTAGCCCAGAAGGTGACCGAACATGGGGCTGAAGAACACGACAGGGATGGACAGGATCAAGGTCAGCCAGAAACGGTTCTTGAACATGGCCGTGCTGTGCCCCGCATGTTGGCCCGCACTGTGCACCGCATGGTCATCATGATCCATGCCGGCGTGCCCCATTGGGGAGTGACCCGTCATGGTGGGATTTGTGTGGGGGTGGTTCTCGGGCAGGTCCTGTTCCGGTGCAGTACCAGTCGAAGGGTGGCCCGTGGGGTTGTTGTGCGTGTCCATCTCACTCCTAGCTCTGAGGTGCAGAAAATATCGGCAGCTGGTTAGTTTCCGACTACGGCGTAGCCGGCGTTTTCCACAGCTGTTAGGACTGAAGTCTGCTGGGGATCACCGGTTACAGTCAGCGTTGAGATGCCGCCGGTTACCAGGTCAACAGAGGCCGATTCCGCTCCCGGCACCGCTGGGACAGCCGTTTCCACAGTTTTCACGCAATGCCCGCACGTCAGACTTTTCAAGGCGTACCTCGTGATGGCTGCTTTGGGCGCCGCCGCGGGAGCGGAGACCGCAGTGGTCGAGTCGGGGGAGCAGCACGTACAGCCGGTGTCAGTGATGGGGGTGAGGTTGAGGTCTTTGCGGGTGTCGGTTCCACACATGTCAGGTGTCTCCTTGAGACGAGGATGAAGGATGTGTTGGGGTTGAACGGCAGTGGCGGCCGGAATGATCCTCAGCCGAGACAAACTACTTCACTGACAACACATCGAATATACCCCGTGGGGGTATATATGGTCAAGGTGATGGAGGCTTTTTAGGTGACCATCCCCAGGCATCTGCAAAGAGGAATGGATAGAAAGGGGAGCATGTCAGCCGGTGCGTGGGTGTGACGGTGGAGAGTCTTTGCGAGGTCGGCACAATGACCCGGGTACGGGTTCTTTAGGCCTGCCACGATGGCGAATTTCCGGTCTACCGTCCCGCTGAGGCCCTGAATCGACGACACCGCTGATCGCATGGACGCCGGAGTAGCTCGGGGCGCTTAGGCCGCGGTCGGTCGCGATGTCGCCCACGCGGCGGTGGATGAATGCGGTGGTGGGTTCGGGACGGCGCAGTAAACGGGTAGTGATGCTGACATTGGCTCTCAGTTCTGTCAGTCGCTCTGCGCGGACATGGGCCTCCACACGATCGAGAAGTTGTCCAGTTACTCTGAGCCGTAGGTAGCGCGGGGAAACGAACATCATGTCTATATACCCCTGCCCGTCCACGTCGGAGAAGCCTACTCGCTTCCCATTCACGGTCGCCACGTAAATGTTCTGCTCGCGCATTGCGGCATACCAGCTGGATAGTTCGCGTTCCTCTGGCGCTGCCCACGCCTGAATCTGCTCCGGAGATTATTCGGAGGCAACAGTCTCGATCACTACGGCAAGGAAGATCGCCATGGTGTCAGCAGCATCAGCGAGACGGTAGGGCCGAATGGCAATTACTGGAGCAGGGTATCGAGACTCCGTCGACTCACAGTCGCATGTAGCCGCGACTACCTACTACTGCGTGTTTGAGGAAAGTGACACGAAACTGAGAATTTGAGTGATCGAGGATAGAACATCGTTGCAGGTCACGGCGATCCACCGGTGACATCCAGCGCGGGATCTTACACACAGAAACGTCAGCCCAGAAACGTCAGCCCAGGAACGTCAGCCCAGGAACTCGATGGCGGCATCCTTGAATTCGCGCGAGGTCACGGTGTTGTTGTGCGTGCGCCCCTCGAGCACCAGTTGTTGTGTTCCGGGGCTGAGTTCGGCGAGTTGCTTCATGGTGCGGGCCCGTTCATCAAGGCTGCCGGCCACCAGCAGGACGGGCATGTCCGGCACTGCGTCGGTGGGGTCGAAGGGTTCCATCTTTACGGCCTGGATCATGGCCAGAAGGGCAAAGATGTCGTTGGAGGGAATCACCTGCGCCATGTTCAGCAGCCAGGCTGTTGACGCATCGGCGATGGGCGTGCCGTCATTGAGGAAGTCTTGGGCTGCCCGCAGGTCGAAGTCGGCCAGCGGATCCTCCGGGTTGGGGCCGCCCAGCACCATTCGGCGCACCAGTTCCGGTTGGGTTGCGCCGAATTCCCAGGCCAGCCGGGAGCCGAGCGAATAGCCAATGAGGTCTACCCCGCTGGTGGGGTCGTTGGCAACGAGGGGGCGGACGCCCTGGTCAATCAGGATTTGCAACAGGTCGGCACGGATTTTGCCCGGCGTGTACGAGTCCAGGTCATAGGGGGAGGCGCTGCGCCCATGGCCGGGAAGGTCAACACTGATCACGCGGCGTCCTGCCAGGTTCAGGGTCTTGACCCAGCCTGTCTTGACCCAGTTCAGCTCCACCGACGAGGCAAAGCCATGGATCAGGAACACCGGCGGCAGGGGAGCGGGGCTCCCGCTTTCAAAGACGACGACATTGAGCCCGGCCGGGGCGCCTTCGATGGTGTGTGAAGCTGCTTCGGCTGCGTGCCTGCCCTGGGACGACATGGGGTGTACCTTTCCCGCGGCGGTTCGTGCCGCCGTCGTACGTCAACAATAGCGAAAACCGGGCGGAACTGCCCGTCCCCACCGGCGCGTGCCGTGTGTCCTCCAGATCTACGGCTGCCTGGCGGAGCGGGACTCTTGGCGGCGGTGGGAGAGATGGCTCAGCAAGGCGATCACAGCCACCAGGCTAAAGGTGCTGAACAGCTGGGTGCGTCCGGCGGGGTCGCTGAAGCCCACGGCGAAGATGGCCAGCACAAGCGCCATTCCGGCAATGCTCAGCCATGGGAAGCCGCGCATGCGCAGCGGGAGGTCGACGCCGTCCCTGTCGGCGCGGCGGCGCAGAATGAATTGCGAAAGCAGCGCCGAACCCCAGATGATCAGGGCGGTGGAGCCCACCAGGTTCAGCAGCACCTTCAGGACGGTGTCGGGGTACAGCAGTTCCCAGACCACGGTGATGAAGCCGAACGCGACCGAGACGAGCACGGAGGGAACGGGGACGAAGCGCTTGTTGGTGCCGGTGAACACGCGGGGAGCCTCGCGGCGTTCGGCGAGCGAGTAGATCATGCGGGAAGCGCCGTACAGGTTGGCGTTCAAGGCCGACAGCAGTGCGGCCACGGCGACGAGGGTGATGACGGTGCCGGCCCAGGGCAGGCCAGCAACGTTCAGGACGCCGGCGAAGGGGGAGAGCAGGGCCTCTTTGGACGTCCACGGCAGGACCGCGGCAATGATGAAGATGGAACCGACGTAAAACACCATGATGCGCCAGACCACGGTGCGGATGGCGACGGCCACGCTGCGTGAGGGGTTGGGGGTTTCGGCTGCCGCGACGGCCACGATTTCCGTGCCGCCGAAGGCGAAGGCGACGATGAACAACGCCGTGGCAATCCCGGCCATGCCGGTTGGGGCAAAGCCGCCGTGGTCGACGAGGTTCCCCAGCCCGGGGGATGCTGCTCCGGGCACCAGGCCCAGCAGCAGTGCGATGCCGAAGAGAATGAACAGCACAATGGCGGCGACTTTTAACAGGGAAAACCAGAACTCAAATTCTCCATAGTTCTTGACACTGGTCAGGTTGATCGCGGTGAAAGCCACCATGAAGATCAGTGTGAGCGCCCACGCAGGCAGGACCGGCCACACGGTGACCAGCAGCTGCGCGGCGCCGAGTGCCTCGGCGGCGATCACCACCACCAGCTGCAGCCACCACAACCAGCCCACAGTTGCCCCGGCGACCTTGCCCATGGCTTTCTCCGCATACACCGAGAACGCCCCCGAGTTGGGGTTGGCTGCGGCCATCTCGCCGAGGGCCCACATGACCAGAATGATCAAGGTCCCGGCCACCAGGTAGGAGACCAGCACGGCCGGCCCGGCCATCATGATCCCTTCGCCGGAGCCCAGAAAAAGCCCGGCACCAATGGCGCTGCCCAGTCCCATCATGGTCAATTGGCGCTGCTTGAGTGAGTTGCCCAGGCCTGTTGCGACAGGCGCAGCCGTGGCAACGTCGGTTTGTTGGTTCATGAAAGGGGAGGCCTTCGGTGGTTGGGCTGGCCGCTGGTGGCCGGTGAGCGGACGCTTTGGTCCCTGTCAAGGATAATCCACCCCTTGGGCCTGGACTAAATGGGGTGGTGGGGCGGCTCGCTCTGTTTGGGTGGCCGGCGGCTTGGTGGTGGGCCAGCGGCTGGCCGGGGCCCGGGGCCCGGGGCTGAGGCCGAGGTGGGTGCTTGGTCCGGGCGGGTGCAGGGGTCCGGCAGGGTCCGGCAGCGCAATGGAATTGATTCCGGGCGGGGACAGGCCGTACAATCAGTTGTAGTCAAAGTGACTCTAACTAGAGTCTTGAGCCCTGGAATGAGGTGAGCTGCATGGAGCGAGTTTCCTTCGCCGGAGCTGCCAACGTCAGCGAGCGCCTGGCGCAGCCGCCGTCACTGGCCATCTCCACCGTCATTTTTGCCCTCCGGCCCAGTGCTGCTTCCGGCAGGCCCACGCTGTGGCTGCCGCTCGTGAAGCGCATCCGCGAACCCTTTAGGGATCTGTGGGCGCTTCCTGGCGGCCCGCTGACCCAGGCCGACTCCCTTCTGGATGCGGCAGCCCGGAACCTGCAGGAGACCACGGGGCTGGCGCCGAGCTACCTTGAGCAGCTTTATGCATTCGGCGGGCTGCACCGTTCCCCGAGCCAGCGCGTCGTTTCCATCGTGTACTGGGCGTTGGTGCAGTCCATCGAGGCTGAGCTGGCGCTGGAGTCTGAGAATGTGCAGTGGTTCCGGGCAGACGGGTTGCAGGAGCTGGCCTTCGACCACAACGAAATCGTCCATTACGCCCTCTGGCGGCTGCGCAACAAAATGGAATACGGCCCCATTGCCTACCACCTGCTCGGCGAAAAGTTCACTTTGGCCCAGGTCCGCGAGGTCTACGAGGCCGTCCTGAACCGCAAGGTTGACCCCGCCAACTTTCGACGCCAGCTCAAGCAGACCGCCGACATCGAGCCCACCGACGAGTTCCGCCAAGGCGGCAAGCACCGCCCGCCGCGTCTTTACCGGTACACGGGGCAGGACGATGCCAGCCACCCTCCCTCCTCATCCAACGCTCTCGCAGCAATGGTGCATTAAACCCCAACGCTCTCGCAGCAATGGCGCGATTTGAGCAAACCCTTCCGCACTTATCTCCCCTGAACTTCATCGCGTCATCCACGTCAGCAACGTCACCGCCTCATCACCTTGGAGCACACCATGTCATCCGTGAACACCGCCATCCAGCTCATCACGCGCGAGCAGGCCGAAGACGAGAACACCCGCCGAGCCGGCCAGCCCGGCCGGGCGCAGGAAAGCTGCGACAGCGACCTGGCGAACGGGCCCTGGGAATTTGATCTGGCGGAGGCCCTCGCCGGCACCCCCGGGTACGGCCCGGGTGCCTCCAACGAGGACACGGCGCCGGCCGCCACCCCCGTCCAGGGCCAGCTGCCGCAGGAATACAAGGACGCCTCCGACGCCGAACTTGACGCCCGCATTCGCGCCGCCAAGGCCGAACTTGGGGAACGCGTCGTCGTGCTGGGGCATTTTTACCAGCGGGACGAGGTGGTGCAGTTTGCCGACTTTGTGGGCGACTCCTTCCAGCTCGCCAACGCCGCCAAGAATCGCAGCGAGGCAGAGGCCATCGTGTTTTGCGGCGTGCACTTCATGGCGGAGACAGCCGACATGCTCTCCGGCGCCCACCAAGCGGTGATCCTGCCCAACTTGGCAGCAGGTTGCTCCATGGCCGACATGGCGGACCTGCCCTCGGTGGAGGCGTGCTGGGCAGAACTTGAGGCGCAGTACGGCACCGAGCCCGACGCCGAGGGCCGGGTGCCCGTCATCCCCGTCACCTACATGAATTCCTCGGCCGCGCTCAAGGCATTCTGTGGCGAGCACGGCGGCATCGTGTGCACGTCCTCCAACGCGGCGACGGTGCTTGAATGGGCGTACGAGCGCGGCCAGCGCGTGCTGTTCTTCCCCGATCAGCACCTGGGCCGCAACACGGCCAAGGCCATGGGCATCCCGGTGGGGGAAATGCCGTTGTGGAATCCCCGCCTGCCATTGGGCGGCAACAGCGCCGATGCCATGAAGAACGCCAAGGTGGTGCTGTGGCAGGGGTTCTGCTCGGTGCACAAGCGCTTCACTGTGGCCCAGATCGAGCAAGCCCGCGTGGACTTCCCGGGCGTGCGCGTGATCGTGCACCCTGAATGCCCCATGGAGGTTGTGGATGCCGCCGACGAGGCAGGGTCCACCGACTACATCCTCAAGGCGATCCAGGGCGCCCCCGATGGCACAACCTTCGCCATCGGCACCGAGATCAACATGGTCAACAGGCTCGCGGCACAATACCCGCAGCACACCATCTTCTGCCTTGACCCCGTCATCTGTCCCTGTTCCACGATGTACAGAATCCACCCCGGCTATCTCGCCTGGGTGCTGGAGGGGCTCGTGGCAGGTGAGGTGCGCAACCAGATCACCGTCCCCGAGGCCACCGCCGTCA
The DNA here is from genome assembly GCA_038243775.1 of Actinomycetales bacterium. Lineage (GTDB taxonomy): Bacteria > Actinomycetota > Actinomycetes > Actinomycetales > Micrococcaceae > Specibacter. The sequence continues at coordinate 11,486 of JBBSQT010000030.1, forward strand.
ACGCCCGCATTGCGTTGGAGCGGATGCTCGCAGCACTGCCGCAGAATGCAAAGTCCCCAAGCACAAAGTCCCCAGGTACGACGGCGCCGGCCTCACCGAAGCTGCCGGGCATCCGCGCCGAGGTGCCGGGCATCCGCGCCGAGGTGCGGCAGTCATGACCGAGCTCAACACGCACCTTGTGGTGGTTGGCAGCGGCGTGGCAGGACTCTACTCCGCCCTGCTCGCGGCCGAGGCCGGGGCGCGGGTCACCCTGTTGACCAAGGCGCGGCTCGCCGACAGCAACACGCACTTTGCCCAGGGCGGGATCTGCGCCGTCCTTGGCCCCGGGGATGCCGCTCCGGGTGACACAGTGGAGGCCCACATTGCCGACACCCTCAAGGCCGGCGCAGGGCAGTGCGATCCCGCGGCCGTGCGCATCCTGTGCACGGAAGCGGCCGGGGACATTGCCGCCGTGGAGCGATTCGGCGTCGCCTTTGACACCGACGCTACGGGGCGCCGGGCCCTGGGCCTGGAAGGCGCACATTCGGCGGCCCGGATCCTGCATGCTGGCGGGGATGCCACGGGTGCTGCCATCGCCAACGGCCTCATCCGCGCCGTGCTGGCTGCGGCTCGTCTTGGCACCATCACTGTGATTGAGGACGCCTTTGTGCACGATCTGCTGCTCTCAGGACAGCGGGTCACCGGTGTGCGGTACCAGCTCGCGGGCAGGCCCCTTGAAGATTTAGCGTCCGACGGCGTCTTGCTCGCCACCGGGGGAGCCGGGCAGCTGTTCGACACCACCACGAATTCTGCCGTGGCAACGGCCGACGGCGTGGCGCTCGCCTGGCGTGCCGGGGCTGTGCTGGCTGACCTGGAATACTTCCAATTTCATCCCACAGCATTGGCAGTGGGCGGCGGGTTCCTGATTTCAGAGGCGGTGCGTGGAGCCGGTGCCGTGCTGCGCGACGGCACCGGGGAGGCGTTCATGGCTGCATACCATCCCGAAGCCGACCTGGCCCCGCGCGATGTTGTCTCCCGCAGCATTGCAGCGCATGTGCGCAAGAGCGGGTGTGGCCGGCCGGTGTTCCTGGACGCGACACTGGTTGAGGCCTCCCACGGGAAGGGCTACTTGGCG
>JBBSQT010000031.1:0-12598 GCA_038243775.1 Actinomycetales bacterium
TGCTGCCCTGGCCCGAGGTGAGCACCGGATCGGCCGTCGTTCCGGGCATGCCAACCGGGATGTCCTTTTACCATGCGGCGATGGAACACCGCATGGCATCGGGCGACGTCTCCATGCCGGGTGCGGCAGCGGCCTCAGCTGGGTTTTGCCGCCCGGCAAGTTCCTTCTTCCCCAATGCAGACCTGTCCCTGCTCGTGCACTGCCCACCGGAGGGGGAGTGGATCGGCCTGGCGTCTGAGATGAAGGCCGGCGCCGACGGCGCGGGCACCCCCCTTTCCCGCCGCTACGACGTCCACGGCCCCGTCGGGGTTGCCGGGCAGACACTGGCGGTGCGAAACCGCCGCGGCTGACATTTTTCTGCTGCCGCAGGCGCCTGTTGGGTGCCAACCCGCCGTGAATGTTCTGATCTGCGCAACGCTGACTGCCGGGGTGCCGCACAACACTGTTCGGCGGCACCCCGGCACTGGCGCATGTGCAGGTCAGGACATTCAACACGCCGTCGGAGAAGTGAGCCTTCCGGGCGCGCGAAAGCCAGGCATTCTCGGCATGGTGCCCGGCTTTCCTGAGCGATCGTGCTTTCCCCGGGGCGCTTTGTACCTCCCCGGGTCTAGTGCGTGATGAAGCGTTCGACGGCGGTTGCCGGCCGGATCCGCTCGCGGGCGGGAATGTCGCCGGCAAAAGCCAGCCACCGGGCAAACCTGTCGCCGCGCGCCACCAAGTGCCGGTACCTGCCCCGGCGCATGGTGCTTGCCTCGTCGCGGTAGACGCAGACATCAATGACGTTGACCCGCTCGTCGGGATCGGTGATCATGTCGTGGAACCCGCCGATGTCTTCCGGGTTGGCACTGTAGTTCATTTCCTTGTTGCGGATCATGCGCGGGGAATCAGGGAAGTGGCGGCCATGAAACTCCCACCATCCCTCCGCGCCAGGCCGTGGAACCTCTTGTCCCTAACGGGCACGGGCGGCCATGACAAAGGCCCTGATCAGCCCCGGGTCCTTGACTCCGCGGCTCGATTCCACACCGCTGGACACATCGACACCGCTCGGGGCCATCGCCGTGACAAGCCCGCCAACATTGGCCGGCGTCAGCCCTCCCGCCAACAGCCAGAACCCCTGGGGTACGCCATGGGCCAGGACGTCCGCGTCAAAGGTGACGCCCGCCCCGGGCTCAACGGCGTCCAGCAACAGCCGCTGGGCATCCCATACGGCGCGGGAGTTGCTGTCGAGGGCGTTGTAGGCATCGGCCGAGAAGGCGCGCAGGGTGCGGAAACCCTCCGCGTGCAGCCGGGCAATCTCGTCCAAGCCTTCGTCTCCGTGCAATTGCACCGTGCTCACGCCGGCTCGCCGTGCCGTCGCCACAACCTCGTCGATGGGTTGGTTGCGGAACACGCCCACGGTTTCCATCCCGTCCGGCACCGCGGCCACGAGTTCGGCGGCTTGTTCCACAGCGATGGTGCGCGGGCTGCCGGGGGCAAAGACAAAGCCCAGGGCGTCAGCGCCCGCAGCGACCGCGGCTGTGACAGTTTCCGCGGTCTGCAGGCCGCAAATCTTTACATACATGAGGGAACCCAAACCTGACTTTCAACTGGACGGGACGGAGGCACCGCCGTCGGACGCTCCTGCTGCCATATTAACAGGACTGCTCGCGGGGTCGACGCCGGGACCGGTGAGATGAGAGCCTGGGGCAGGCGGATTGGCTGCGAAGGTGGGGGCAGGCAGGTGCCCGCACCGGGGATCATGTTGCCAATGACGACGGCGGGGCCTTCAGTTACCTGCCCAGCGCGGCCGACGTCGTAGCCGGTTGCAACTATCCGCTGGAGGCGCAGTGCGTCCTTGACCGGGGCGGAAACTTCCACCGGCTTGCCTTGGACGGCGGGAGGCAGTTGATTCTCACCCGCCGCACCACCTGGTGGACTGTGGGCGGCTGGCGCAGCGGCGGGTTGCGGCGCAGCGGTGGTTCCCGCGCCCATGCCGCCGTCGTCGGTGCCGTCCGGAAAGCTTGGAGGTGCTGCTGGCGGATTTGTTCCAGACGCTCGGGCTCGAGCAGGGTGCCTCGGTGTTTTGGTATGTGGAAGTGGCGCCGGAGGAGCGGAAAAGTCTAGGAGAAGACGGCGTCGGCCATGGCCCAAACAACGTAGCCGCTGATCGGGACCAACAGCACCCACTCACGGACTGATCCGGCATTGCCCAGGATGGGCAGCGCAATATTGCCGTTGGGGCGCCAGAATCGCTTCACCAGCGGGAACTTGCGCAGCCAGCGCGGAGGCTTGATGCGCAGCGGCCAGATCAAGTTGCAGCCGCCGGTGGTGAGCATGTCGCCCACGATGTGCGCGGCGACGCCCAATCCCATGGCCAAGGGGAACCAGTATTCTTCCTGCGGGGCGAAGAAGGTGACAAATGCGCCCACCGCTATGCCCACTACCCAGGGAAATTTCCGCATCGTGTCGGGTATGATTTTCAGCGCCTTCGCGGCGAAGGACGCCAGCAGCACCGCCAGAATGCCGGCGCCCGGGAAGATCGTGTTACCACCGGGGCCGTCCATGCTCCACATGCCGGCCAATACGGCGATGGCAATGAACACGGCAAGACCCAGGATGGAGTGGGTGCCGTGGCGGTGCCCGCCGGAGAGCCTGCCCATCTGAATGCACATGATGTTGGACAGGGGCGGCAGGGATTGGGCAATGGTGGCGTTGCGATGGTCGGCGTCGGGCACCAGGGCAGCCCCGGCGGTGACCACGGCACCGACCACGATCGCGGTGGGCGTCAGCTCCATCAGCCCCATCCCCACCGTCACGGACTCCGGCACGGCAGGCAGGATGTGGTGCACCGCCCCCAGCCCAATCTCAAATTGGGTGGTCAGTGCCAACCAGACGGCGGCACCGCTGGCGGCATGGTGGGCTCCCATCATGAGGGCACGTCCTTGCATTCTCGGGTCTTCGTTCTGAACCCGCAATACGTGGGCAAAACCTGCTGCAACAAGAGTATGTGCCGGCACTGACATTCGTTGACCGGCTGCGTCCCCGCTCACGCCTGGGCCAGGATTGCCGGCTCAGCGCGCGGGCAACCGGCGTTCGCAGCTGCGGCGTGGCAGGCGCTGCGCCGGGTACGCGGTCGGATCCATTGATTCAGTGGCAAGAGTATTTCCGTGTTGCCCTAGCCCTGGCCCTTCACGAACCCGGGCTTGGCTGCGCTGATGCCAGGGTCCGCAAGCTGATGGGGATGGAGCCCTGTGGCATTCTGCCCGTAGAGGACGTCCTCAACCCGGCACCGGGTCTGGAACCGGCGGCAATGGTCCATGTCCCTGCCAGGCATTCAGGATCAATACCAGGATGCCGGCGACACTTCGTACATGTGGATGGCGGCTCTCCTTGGAACGAAACCGTAAAGTTCAGACTTGTGGCAGCCCCGGCTGCGTTGCACCGGTGGCTGGTACTGAAATACCCGCCCAAAATTCGACGCCGGCCTGCCGCCACCAAGGGGTTCCGCCGCTCACGGCTGCGGCGTAGCGTGGGGGCATGAACACGAATCCAGCCGAGATGAGCATCCCGGATCCCGAGTTTCCGCCCCGTCATCCGGACCCAACACAGCCACCGGCCCCGCGGCCGCCACAACCCGGGGAGCCACCCGTGCCGCCCGATCCCTATCGCCCGGCGGAACCCAACGAACCGTATCCGACGCCGCAGCCGCCGGAGCCGGTTTTTCCCCTCGATCCGGCTTCGTAACAGCACCTCAACCAACAGCGCCTCAACCGGCAAGGCTTCAACCGGCAGCGCGCTCCAGGGCCGGCCGCACGGTTTTCCGGAGGGCGTGAAGGGACGGGCGCCCCTTCAATCCCCCGTCCGTCGGGTAGACCCGGCAGGTGAGCGCCGGTTCGGCAGCGGCGGGGAACAGGCCCACCCCGTCAATGGCGAAGGTGGGGGAGCCGTGGAAGTTCAGTGCCACCGCCTCGGCGTCACGCTCGATTTCGCGCACGGTGGGCAGCCCCGCATCGATGTCTTCGCATTCCAGGACCTGCCGGAAAAGGGCGTGTGCGGCGGCGTCGTTCGGGCAGTCGGCAATGGTGCGCAATTCACTGTGCATGCCCCAATTGTTTGCCACCGTCCCGCCGACACCACCCACTGGGCGTGGAATCCCCAGGCAAGTCCGTGCGCAGGCCCGTAGGATGCCACCATGGAATCAGCTCTTTTTGCACCTATGACCCTGCGCCATACACACATCCGCAACAGGCTCTGGGTGACGCCCATGTGCCAATACTCTGCCGAAAAGCAGGACGGCATGCCGAATGACTGGCACCTGGTGCACTTGGGTTCCTTCGCGAGGGGCGGCGCCGGCGCCGTGTTCACCGAGGCGACCGCTGTTGTCCCCGAGGGCCGCATCTCCCCACAGGATCTGGGCCTCTGGAACGACGCCCAACTCGACGCCTTCGCCAGGATTGTTGATTTCATCCACAGCCAGGGCGCGGCCGCCGGAATCCAGTTGGCCCATGCCGGCCGCAAGGGATCCACCTACCGGACATGGTCTGAGCGCCAGGGGAGTGTCCCGGCGTCGGACGGCGGCTGGGACACCGTGGCCCCCAGCGCCATCGCCTTTCCCGGCTACGCCGAACCTGCCGAACTCACAACCGAGGGCATCGCCGGCGTTGTTCAGGGATTTGCCGCTGCGGCCGTGCGGGCCATTCGAGCGGGCTTCGACCTCATCGAAATCCATGCCGCCCACGGCTACCTGCTGCACCAATTCCTCTCGCCCTTGAGCAACGCGCGCACCGACGGCTACGGCGGCACGCTCGCCAACCGGGCGCGCCTGCTGCTGGAAACCCTCGACGCCGTCCGGGCCGCCGTCGGCGAATCCGTCCCGGTCATGGTTCGTTTCTCCGCCACTGACTGGGCCGACGGCGGATGGAGCCTTGAGGACACCCAAACCGTTGCGCGGTGGGCTGCGGAGCGCGGCGCGGACCTTGCTGACATTTCTTCCGGAGGGCTCCTCCCCGTCCGCGCCATTCCCGTGGGCCCCGGCTACCAGGTGCCCTTTGCCACGGCCGTGCGCTCCTTTGCCGGGCTGCCGGTTGCCGCCGTCGGACTTATCTCCGGCGCCGAGCAGGCTGAACAAATCGTCGCGACAGGGCTGGCCGACGTCGTCATGGTGGGGCGCGAACTGTTGCGCGACCCCAACTTCGCGCTGCGGGCGGCTGCGGGACTGGGGGTGGAGGTGGATTACGCCCCGGCACCCTACCACCGGGCACCGATCGGCTGAGGACGGGCCCGGAGGGGGTACTGCCCGCTTATTTCCCTGCGATCCCCGGCGTCTGGAAAAGCGCGTTCACTGGAGGTGCTGGCGGGTTCAAGGCTGGTGGGCAACTGCTGGTAAACCTCCGCCGCGGCAGGGTTCGCACTGGGCACGAAGATGGCCGGCAACACCGCTGCGATGCCAAAGGGAATCCACACAATTCTCACCCCTGGCGGGTGGCTTCGGGTTGCCATGGTTGCCTCCTTGTGCCCGGCGCCGTGCAGGGCCGCCGTGAAATGGGAGGATAATTGACGGGACCGCCAAAGCCTGAAGCCACCATCCGAACGTAAGGGACACTATGTCTACGCTTAAGCAGCAATTGAAGACCGACGTCATCGCGAACATGAAAGCCGGCAACAAAGCTGCCCTGACCACCCTGCGGAATGTCTTGGGTGAAATTGAAACGCGTGAAAAGGGTGGCAAGTCTCCGGTGGAGTTCGACGATGCACAGGTCATTGCCCTGCTGCAGAAGGAAGCGGCAAAACGCCACGACACGGCCGCTATCTACACCGAGGCCGGCGAAAACGACCGCGCCGCCGTGGAAACAGCCGAAGCCCGCATCATCGAGGCCTACCTGCCCAAGGCACTCACGGCGGAAGAAGCTGCTGCCATCGTGGACCGCATCATCACCGGCCTCGTAGCCGAGCAGGGTGAACTGTCCCTGCGCCAGATGGGCATGGCCATGAAGCCGATCACCGCCGAGATCGCCGGCCGCTTTGACGGCAAGGCCATTTCCGACATGGTCCGCACGCGCCTGCAGTGATCCCGCGGAACCAGGGATTCAGGAAACCCCTGGTTTCCACGCCCAACCACAACCGGGCCCACACATCCACCCAGCTTGCCAGGCAGCGCAAACCACAAGAGGCACCGTCACCATGATCCAACTGAAACAAGACACCGCGGGATTCGTCCACATGAGCCGTCGTTTTCCCGCCAAGACGCCCATCACCATCACGTTTACAGACGGCACCACGGGTGAGTACACGGGCACGAAACTGAACGAGCTCTACGATGCGGCTTTGGCGTCCTTCAGGCTTGGCAACAACATGGACGCCAAGGGCTTTGACCGCCACGCCAAAAACATCCACCGCCGCAATGCCGTGGACCACGTGCCGGTCTTCCCCGGCATGCCACGCTAACGGACGGGTTTGCGACGGTGGGCTTCCCACCGTTCGATGCTCAGCACCGGCTGCCGGTCTTCACCGCCAGGGGGGGCAGGCACCGGGGGAGCAGGCACCGGGGGAGCAGGGTTGGGCCGCTTCTGCCCGTCTGACCGCTGCTTCAGCCGCGAAGTAGGCCCTGGCGTCGGCCAAAATCTTGAAGCATTCCAGCCCGGATTGCTGGGGTATGCATTCCCTTCAGGACCCCAGGCGGAGCGTGGTCAGATCGTTGAAATGGTGGTCCTCGGCGGCAGACCAGATCGAACGACGGGGCATTGGTGTTCCTTTCAATAACGAAGGAAAAAAGAGAAGGGGGGATGTTGCGACCCGGGTATCAGCATTCGAAGAAGACGACGGGCAGGTCAGGAGATGATTTCACCGATCTTCTTGCGCCCGCGCGTTCAATGGCCCGGTAGATGGTGGATCGGCTGATGGGGAATAGTTCAGCAAGTTCGACCATGGTGTCTTTCCCCGTAGCGTGCAGTTCCAGCAAGTGAGCTTCTTGCTTCACGGTGAGTTTTGGTTTGTTTCCCCCGGAGTCGTCCGTTGGCCTTGGCAACCTTCATTCCTTCGCGGGTGGGCATACTGATGAGGCTGGCTTCGAACTGGGCGATCATCGCCAGAACGTTGAACAGCAGCTTTCCCATCGGGTCGGTGGGGTCATGGACGGAACCGCCAATACTGCGTCTGATCTCGCGGCTGGCCAAGTCATCCGCAATATCATGGGCATCCCGGACTGAACGGGCTAGGCGGTCGAGTTTGGTCACGACGAAAGTAACTCCGGCCCTGCACGCAGCGAGAGCTTCACGAAGTCCGGAACGATCCTTGTTCCTACCCGTAAAGCCATGATCAACATAGACGCGTTCCGGCTTAACGCCAAGGGACGCCAAGGGACGCCAAGGCATCACGCTGGGCGGTTGAGGCTCTGCTCTTCTGTGGACACGCGGGCGTAGCCGACCATGATCTTAGACAAGTAGATCAGTGTGTCATATAGGGCTCCGTCACCGGACGGTTCACCGAACACCCCTTACGGGACAGTCGGCGACCCGTAGCCGCAACGACGCAGGTCAGGGACGGTTATGTCCGGTAGAGGACCGGCTTGCGGGACGAATTTAGATGTCTATACGGGGGAGCTCTTACGGACAATATGCGGGTTGCAACGGTGCCGCGGTGAACTGTCCTTGAATCGGCGCTAGGCTTGGCTGCATGACTTCCACGGCCGGGCAAAAGCTCGGGTCCTTACTCGGTCCGCTGTACTTACTGGCGGTCCTAGCTGGTGTCGTATCAGGTGCTGTTGTAGGCCTTGTTGCGAGTCTCATTGCGCTTGTTCAATTCGTAACTGAGCCTGAAATCTGGGCCAGTTGGGGGCCCGCATCAACTGTATTCTTTCCCGTACTCTTCGGCATCCCGATCGGCGGAGCCATCGCTTTGGCGCCTGCGACCGGGGCAATCGTCGGCCTATTCGCTCAAGCGTGGAATAGACCTTTTCCATCGATTAAGGATCAATCTCTGGTCGCGGGTGTTGGAGCGGGAGTGGCATCGGCCGCGCTGGCTTCCTTCACGTTGTTCCATGAGAACACCAATTCTTTGCTGATGGTCCCAGTTGGCGCCGTTTTTGCCCTCGTCTCGTTCCTGATCGCTTGGCAGATCACTGCCCGCTATTTGCGACACCGAGAAGCCAAGATATAGGCCGTAGAAGTCATAGTAAAGGAAGTCATGCATTATCGAAGTCACACGCTTCTTGAACGCTGACTTAGAAGCCTTTCCGCATACGAGATGGGCACTGCGGACGATCGTTTCGATCTTCCGCATACCCTGACGCCCGCTGTATAGGATGGTGCGATGTCCGAAACTTTTACTCTCACAAGCAATCGAGTATCGCTCCAGCCATTCACTGAACGTCACCTTGATGCCCGAATTCACTATCAAGCGCTGCCGGAGGTTGCTCGCTATCTCTACCGCTCACCACTAACTCCTGAGGCAACTCGCGAGTCGGCTTTGGCCAATAGAGAACGACGTTTTGAGAGTCCTGGGGATCGCCTGCTATTCGCCGTGGTCACCAACGTAGACGACATTCTCTTGGGCGAAGTCGTTGCCACGTTGGAGAATCCCCACGCCCGTCAATTTGAGATCGGGTGGATCTTTGACCCAAGCCGCGCGGGTCGGGGTTACGCCACAGAAGCAGCGAAGACGCTACTTACCTACCTGTTCACAGCAGAGAACGCTCATCGAGTATTTGCTCGTCTCGACGCAGAGAACGACGCCTCACGACGATTGTGTGAGCGTTTGGGAATGCGAGAGGAGGCCCACCTCGTCGAGAATGACCGCGACGGCGATCGATGGGGTTCGGAGTATGTTTATGCGATACTCGCCCGCGAATTTGAACCGGAAACAGCGTAGAAAGAGTGCATCGCCGGTAGCTCATCCGGGTCGTCAACCACCTATGAAGATGAGCTCACAGGTACGTCCTCTACCGAGAGTCCTGTCCCACGGACCGTTCCGACGCGGACGCGCTTGAACGCTGAAAGATATGGACCATATTGAGCGAATTCTGCGGAATCCTTGAATTCCACTCCGTCCGCGCCCACTTCAACTAGCTCGTTTGTCGTTTGGCCATCCGATACCCGATGGCCCCTACAAGAGATAGAACCATCCCCGCTAGGGCCTGGAAAAGACGAAAGTCTCCGAGCAAAACCGCGGACAAACAGGCAAGACCTAACATGAGCAGGCCGATGATCAGGAGCGCGACGAAGATCCAAGTCCGTTTCATAAGTCCTCATCATCATTAAAAAGGCCAGAGGTGCATTGCCTCATGTCTACTACCCCAACAAAGCAACGGCAACACTCTGGCACTAGTACGGCCTCCGTAATCGCGTCTGCCCCGTAGAAGGTTCCCCTGCGGAACCTCGTCCTCACTGTTTCGCTGGTCGACCAGCTTGGCTTCAAGGCGTAGTCGGGTATTGGCGTGGCACACACGGCTGATCAGGAGCGAACCATAGGCTGACAGCATGAGCATCTACCCCCTGGACATATCCGATGACGGCACCCTGTCCAATGCCTACCTCATTGAGTGCGCAGCCAACGAACAAGCACGTCCGGGTTGGCTCGGCATCGGCGCGGAGGCACGGACACTTGTGTGGCGTGCCTACGATGGATGGACCAATCACCTGACCGGAGCATGGGATCAAACCACGCTTCTGGGATTTGCTGCATCCATGACATCAGACGATGTTCCCGACACGACCTGGATCTTTACTTGGGTACATCCCGAACATCAGGGCTGCGGATTGGGCACCGCTCTTGTGCGGGCAGCCGAAAAGGAAAGCCCACAACAAACGACCCGATTCGTGACCAGCGCCTACCGGAGAACACTCGATGAGATTGCGGCTCTCGAAAATCACTTCGTCGGGCCTCTAGGATATACGGCTGCGACTACCGAAACGGTCGTAGAACTGGATCTGCAGTCCTCAAAGCTGGTCCAAACGGCAGCCATTGACGGCTACACGGTATCCACCTACATCAATGGCGTGTCAGAACGGTTCCGCGAGCAGGTAGGCCAGCTCAAGGGACTGGTGGATGCGGAGGCCCCCAACGGCGAGCTGGGCTGGAGCGAAACAACCGTCTCACCTGCCGAATACGCCAGTGAAATTGACCTGTGGGTGGCGCAAAGATCCACTGTCATCGAGTCAATTGCCGTGGATTCAGATGGTGATGTGGCTGCCTGGACGTGTCTCGTCACCTCGAATACCGCGAATAAGCCGGCGCATATCGAGGGGACTCTTGTACTTAAGCAGCATCGTGGGCATGCTCTGGGTGCCGCGGTAAAGTTGGCCAGCCTAGATTCCGCTCGTGCTCTGGGCAATGTTCAGTTCGTGAGAACAAGCAGCGATGACCAGAACACGTGGATGCGCTCGATCAACGCTGCGATCGGCTTCGTACCTGTGGAAACCGAAGTGCTCTTCCAGAAAATACGTACAGCTGCCGAGTAGACGTGGCAAGGACCTTGATTGAGAGAACGGGCCGGACTTCCCGGATCAGTCATCTTCTTTGCATTGTTGCCCTGACTCTTTTGACGAAAACCCGTCCCGCAGAAGGTTCCCTTCAGGACAAGCGGCTAGGCTGCGTAGTTGCCTCATTAACAGACCAACCAACCGTGTGATTCAGAACAGGCACGAGAGCAAATATCGGCGAGTGTAGAACACGTCCTATATCGCGGCATCGCGTTCCGCACGGCTCAGAGGCCTCCGGCGACCCGTAGATTTGCTCCCGTGACATAGCTTGCCTCGACCGACAACAGCCAAGCCACCGCCCCGGCGATTTCGGCAGCCTCCCCGGCACGACCCAGTGGAATGACAGAGGCTACCTGCGCGGGACGGTCGGGATCTTGGTGGAATTGCGTCCAGATAGTTCCTGGGGAAACCGCATTCACACGAATTTCGGGTGCCAACTCCTTCGACAGACCGACGGTAAGCGCGTCCACACCCGCCTTGGCAGCCGCGTAGTGCACGTAGGTGTTCGGGCTCCCTAGCGTTGCCGCTGCGGACGAGATGTTGACGATCGCCCCGCCCCCGGATTTCGCGAGGGATATTTGAGCGTACTTGCAACAGACAATGACGCCAAACAGATTGACATCCATGTCTCGGCGGATCGCTGCCAGATCGTTCTGTTCGAGCCGACCCACCGCAGTAGCAGCTCCCGCGTTGTTGACCACGCCCGTAACTTTGCCAAATCGGTCGGCGGCATCAAACATCGCAGCCACTGACGCTTCGTCGACGGTATCAACCTGGACGCACAGCGCGCGCTGACCGAGAGCACGGATCTGCACTGCAATGGATTCTGCAGACTCCGCATCGGACCGGAACCCAACCACGACATCACGGCCTGCTTGGGCCACCCTCAAACTGATCGCTCGACCGATCCCGCGCCCGCCACCGGTCACCACCACCACTTCCGAGTTATTCACTCCACAATGATAGCCACGCGCCAAGGACAGCCTTTCTGAAGGGTCAATCCTATAAACCTCTCCACGGTCCCGTAGATCGATCCTTCACTGGCCATTCGTCCTGCCTGCCGATTTCTCCGCCACCCCAAGGCGGCGCTGTGACATGTGACACACTGAGGCTATGAGCGGTAAATATCTCACTCGTGTCGCGGCAGCATTCTTGGTCGTCGTTGCCATGGCTGGCTGTACCTCCGGCCCGCAATCCGGAAGCGTTGAAGTCGAAGTTCGCGCTATGCGGCCCGGAGCTCAAGGTGGCTCTTACGAGGTGAAAATCATTGGCCCTGATGGAGACTTAGCCGATGCGCAAGAAGTCGCAGTGGGCTCCACTTACGGCATCGAAGGTATCCCCTTTGGTTGGGTCTCAGTCGAGGCAACGTCAGGGTGCACAGCTAAGACAGAGCTGACTTCAGAGTCGCCCACGCTGCGAATGGTAATAGACGGGGAAAACTGCACTCTCTCTGATTAGCCCATTCGATCACTCGCCTAGACCGCCGCTTCATCTGTCCTCCAGCGACAGCTATCGGAATCTCAGTGCCCTCAAAATGTTGCATTCGAGCGCACTGTCCCGCAGATGGTTCCCCCACGAACCGGACGCTGATGACTGGATGAGAGGGTTTCCCCTACAACTCTCGATTCACCTCGTTCACATAGACTGCTGCCATGCTCTGGAACGCCCACATGAAACGACAAATCGACGCTACGCTCGTGGCCGCATCAGCCGTGCTGATGGTCACCTCATGCACATCCACAATCCCTGCCAAGACACCATTGGCCACACCTTCACTGTCTCTGGAGCAAAATTTCGACTGCACCGATGCCATCGGGACCGCATCGAGCCTCGCCGAAGTCGCACCCAATCCCATTGCCGCAGAGGTGATGGCGATCGTGGGCGGCGCCCCGCAGAGCCCCACGGATCCGATCCAACTGGGATCCGATCCAGGCAACGGCGGGTTCCTTTTCGCCAAGGTCGGAATCGCAATCAAGACCGGGGAGAAATTCACCATCACCGTCCCACAAACATGGCAGGACCGGATGCGAATCGGGTGGGGAAACCACGGCGAAGTGCTAGCCACCACGTTGCACGTCCCCGGTTGCTCTTCAACACCACCCGGTGCCGCATGGGTGGTCTACCCCGGTGGATTCCGACTAAAA
>JBBSQT010000032.1:0-12371 GCA_038243775.1 Actinomycetales bacterium
GAAATAGACACCCACGCCGCCCTGGCCGAGATCTTCAACCTCAAAAAATGGGCCCCAAAGAAAAGTTAGGTCATACACTCCCAGACAACAAAAAGCCGCTCTGACTAGGCATAACGGAAGTCTCAGCCGAATAAGTCGGAAGGCCCGCTAGGTCCTGGCCCACCCGAAAACTGGCCTCTGCATTGTGGCCATGGAGAGCAGCGGCCGTGCACCCACCTTTTGCTGGCCACCGGCTGCGAACACGTCCGCTCGATGGCAGCGGCCTTGGCCGGGGACCATGCGCCAGCGGACCGGGTCGAACCGGAACTGCCCCAGACCGGTGTCCGCCCCACCGACCCGGGCGAGTCCTGCAGACGCCCGGAGGCGGGGCGGGAGGGCGTTTTTACTGTCACGGCATGCCTCAGGTGCTCCTCCGTCTGGTCCTTAGAGGGCGTCTCGGCCACGGGAACAAGAGGTAACAGACTTGGCCTTGGGACAGTAACGTTATCTAATGAGAGCATGTCTAGTGATAACAGATCCGCGGAGATTGCCAGGACGCTCAAGGTGCAGGTGGCCTTGATGGAAGAGGGGAATAAGCTGCCGTCCGTCCGGGAACTGTCCAGGCGCTACAGTGCCAGTCCGGTGACCATATCCCAGGCGATCACGACGCTCTCGGCCCAAGGCTTTGTGCGTGCCGAACCGGGCCGGGGAACCTTCGTCACCCGGCGTGAGCCCGAATCCGAGCCGGACTTCGCCTGGCAGTCCTCCACTCTGGGCCGCTCCAGGGTTGAGCCGTCCCGGGTGGGAAGAATGGGCCATGCGACGGCCGGCCAGGTCCAACTATCCTGGGGATACCTGGCGCCGGAGCTTCAGCCCTTTGATGAGCTGCGCACCTTGGGGGTGCGCAGCGCCAGGAGCCACCGCGCCTGGACCATGGCCCCGCCCATGGGCCTGCCGGAGCTGCGGAGTATTTTTGCTGCCGGGCTCAATGCCGATGCCGGGGACATGCTGGTCATGCCGGGAGGTCAGCAGTCCCTCGTCTTTGCCATGCGCACCTTGGCGGATCCGGGCTCCACGCTAATCACTGAAAGTCCCAGCTACCCCGGAGCCACCATCGCCGCCCAGTCCGCCGGGCTGAAACTTGCAGCCGTTCCGGCGGACGCGGACGGAATCCGCCCAGACTTGCTCGCGGAGGCACTCGAACGCACCCACGCCCGGCTCATCTACCTTCAGCCGTGCTATGCCAACCCGACCGGCGCCGTGCTCAGCCCCCCGCGGCGGCTGGAGGTGCTGGCCCTTGCCAAGGCCCACGGGGCGTTCATCATTGAGGACGACTGGGCCAGGAACCTGTCCCTGGAGGGCACTGCCCCGGCGCCCCTGTTCACGCAGGATCCCGACGGGCACGTCATCTCCATTGCCACCCTGACCAAGCCGGCCGCACCCGGCCTGCGCGTGGGCGCCATTGCCGCCCGCGGCCCGGCCGGGGAGCGGCTGCGCAGCGCACGCATTGCCGATGACATGTGTGTGCCCCCGCTCGCCCAGGAAATTGCGCTCGGCCTGCTCAGTTCCAGCGCCTGGCCCCGGCACCTGAAGAGGCTGCGCACTGGTCTGCTGGAACGCCGCGACGCCATGTTGGCCGAAATTTACGACGCCCTTCCCGGAGCCCGCGTCGACAATATCCCCACCGGTGGCATCCACCTCTGGGTTAAGCTGCCCGAGGGCATTGATTCCACGGAGTCAACCCAGGCGGCCCACACTGCCGGGGTTCTCATCGGCGACGGTCGGAACTACTTTGTTGATGAGCCGCCCGCAGCGTTCATCCGTCTGTCCTTCAGTGCCGCCTCGATCCCGCAGATCCGCGCCGGGGTGCGTCTGCTCGCGGCGCTGCTGTAGAAGTACGACGCCGGTCTGCCGCCTCACCGAGACCGGCGACGCCTTGGTGCGTGGCCTCGTCCGGAACGCCGTTGACTTTGCAGCTTTGCAGAGGCAGACCTCCGGGCGTGGCCTCGGATCCGGTGTGCCGCAGCGCCGTGCCCTCATCCGGGGCACCCGGATCCCGGCACCCGGTCCCTGGCGCCCGGACCCTGGCGCCCGGACCCTGGCCGCCGGGCCCTGGCACATACCGGCCAGGCCCACGCATCAGGCCATGCTTGCGGCGCACCGCCCGACGAGTGTTCCCTGACCATGAAATTGTTCGCCGCAGGCTCTCGAGAAGCCGGGGCCGGAGTCCTATCGTTGGAGGGGAACCTAAACACCTTTGAGACGGGAAGCATGATGGACTACAGAACTTTGGGCAACAGCGGCACGGTCGTTTCCAGCTACGCGCTAGGCACCATGACCTTCGGGGCCGAGGCGGATGAGGCAACCTCCCACGCGCTCCTCGACAGTTATGTCGGGGCCGGCGGCAACTTCATCGACACCGCCGACGTCTACACGGCAGGGACATCGGAGGAAATAATCGGCCGCTGGTTGACCAAGCGCCCAGAGGCGAGGGACGCCGTCGTGCTTGCCAGCAAAGGCCGGTTTCCCACAGGCACCGCCACGAACGACGTCGGGACCTCGCGCAGGCATTTGACGCGCGCCCTGGATGCTTCTTTGAGCAGGCTTGGGGTGGAACAGATCGATCTGTACCAAATGCACGCCTGGGACCCCATCACACCCATCGAGGAAACGCTGCGCTTTCTCAATGATGCGGTGACCAGCGGCAAGATCGGCTATTACGGCTTTTCCAACTTTCTGGGTTGGCAGCTGACCAAGGCCGTCCACGTGGCCAGGTCGCACGGCTGGAACTTGCCGGTCACCCTGCAACCGCAGTACAGCCTGCTGGTCCGGGAAATCGAGCTTGAAGTGGTCCCGGCCGCCGTGGACGCCGGCGTCGGGCTGCTGCCCTGGTCGCCGCTGGCGGGTGGATGGCTGAGCGGCAAGTACCAGCAGGACGTGGCGCCCCAAGGTGCCACCCGGCTGGGCGAGAACCCGCAGCGCGGCATGGAAGCGTGGGATGAACGCAACGGCAACCCGCGGACCTGGGATGTGGTGGGCGCGGTGGCGGACCTCGCCTCTGCCCGCGGTGCCAGCTCCTCACAGGTGGCCCTGGCCTGGCTTGCAGCGAGGCCGGGGGTGACCTCCGTGATCCTCGGCGCACGGACCACGGAGCAGTTGGCGGAGAACCTGGGCGCTGCCGACCTGGAACTGACCGGCGGGGAGATCGAGCAGCTCAGTTTGGTCAGCGAACCGAGTGTGGGTGTCTATCCCTACGGCACCAAGGCTCAGGAGCAGCGGAGCAGAAAGTTCGCCGGGGGCAGGTGACACAGGATGCCGGCCGACGCTGTCAGGCCGGGCCAGTGCCAAATACCGTCAGGAGCGGGGGGCAGCTGCCAGGTGCCGTCCCGGAGTGCACTGAAGACGTCATGCTTCCCCGTGTGAAGGTCAAGGAGTGCCTGCTGGAACACGCCGTCCAACACTGCACCGACCGTCCGGCGGGGCAGGGCAATCTCGGCCTCCTGGAACGTGGCAGAGCCCGAAACGATGGGCCAGATCATGCACTCAAGGCTGGCATCAGCTTCGTCCACATCCCATGGAAAACTCGGCCAACCACGCTCTGGTTGCGCGGCTCGTTGTCCACGAGTCGCTGTACGCCGGAACCGCCGCCTTCCTGCTCAAGGACACCCCGCCCGAAAGGCTCGTCCAGGCCGTGCGCAACGTCGGGGACGGTGCGGCCATGCTCTTTTCCGCGGTCACCCGGAGCCTGATCGAATCCTTGGACAGTGCCCCCGGACGACGGCGGCGTGCCCGGCGCCTTTGCCCACCTCACCTCCCGTCAACTCGGCGTGTTCCGGCACTTGGCCCCGGGCGCCAGCGGCGCCGAGATCCGCCGGGCCCTGTTTCCCGCCGAGACCATTATGAAGGCGCACGTTGCCTGCATCCTGGCAAAATTCGGCGGTCAGCGACCGCGTCCAGTCCGTCTCGCAGACCTGTTAACAGGCGCTGGTCCATGCCGTGGGAAAGAGGGAAAATTGACCATCCGCTGCATACGTCTTTTGCAATACCCCGAGATGGATGCCGGCTCGCTCGATGAAGCGGACATTGCAGAGGGGCAGCGGGCGATGTCAAGCTATGCCGCCACATTGCACCAGTCCGGGGTTCTGCTGGAAGCCCAAATCTTCCAACCCTCCGCCACCGCCAAGACGCTGACCAAGGTCGATGGTTCCCCGCGCGTGCAGGAGGCCCTGCTGGGCGACTCGAAGATGCCGATCGGAGGCTTCTTCCTGATCGAGCCACCCACCGTGGATGCGGCACTCAACTGGGCACGGCAGGCCCCGTCGCTCGCATGGGGCGCCGTCGTGGTCCGCCCCGGCGCGGTCCACGTGTCCGACGGCGGCTGGGTGCCGGAGGCCTGAGCAACGCCGCTGCGGCGCAGCCAGCCGGGAGGGTGGGCCGCCCCACCGTTGCGGGCAAGGGTTAGGCGCCCTGCCGCGGCTCCGGCAACCCCAGCAGCGCGTTCTCCACCAGTTCGGACAGTGCCGGGTGGATCCAGTACTGTCCGCGTGCCACCTCGTGGGCGGTTTGGCCAAAGTGCATGGCCTGGATCAGCGGCTGGATCACGGTGGCAGCTTCCGGGCCGATCACGTGGGCGCCCAGCAAGAGTCCTGTTGCGGGGTCGGCCAGCACCTTCAGGAAGTGCCCGCTGTCCTCCCGGGCCCATCCCGCCGCAATGTCTCCGTATGTCTGGACCTTCACTGCGTGCGGGATGCCGGCCTTGACCGCGTGCCGTTCTGTGATGCCGACGGAGGCGATCTGCGGGTCCGTGAACACGGCGGCCGGCACAAAGCGGTGGTCGGAGCTGATGGGGGCGCCAGGGTTCGCCAGGTTGTGCTTGACCACCTTGGCCTCGTGGTTGGCCACATGCTTGAGCTGGTACTTGGAGGAAATGTCGCCCAGCGCGTAGATGCCCGCCACTGCGGTTTGCTGGTGTTCGTCCACCACCACCCGGCCGTGACTGTCCAGTTCCACCCCGGTGTTCTCCACGTCCAGTCCGGCCCCGTTGGGCTTGCGGCCTGTCGCGATCAGCAGCACATCGGCTGCCAGGGTGTCAGGTCCGCCGGGTCCCTCCAACTGAAGCACGACGCCGGATGCCGAGTTCTCCACACTTGTCACCTGCGTCTCGAGAAGGACCGTGTACCGCGCCGCGGCCTCCTTGGTGAACTGGGCTGAGACGTCGCCGTCCTGCGACTTGAGCAGCCGCGTGCCGCGGGCGATCTGTGTGACGCGGACGCCAAAGGAAGAAAACACGTGTGCGAATTCTGCGGCGATGTAGCCGCCACCCAGGATGACGATGCTCTCCGGCAGGTCCGCCAGCCGCATGACGGTGTCCGAGGTGTGGATGGTGCCGCTCGCTGCAAGGTCCGCGCCCGTGGGCAGGCCGGGAATCTCCGGAACCACGGCGTGGGATCCCGCAGCCAGGACAAAACGGTCGGCCGTCAGCTCGGCCGTGCCGCCGTCGTGCAGGTCTACGTGGAGTGCCTTGTGGGCGGTGAACCGACCGCGCCCGGCAAACACTGTGACGTTGGGGCATTCCGGTCCCTCCCGATATTGGCGGCCGCCGGCCTCAATCGCGTCGATGCGCCCGAAGATGCGGTCCCGCATGCCCGGCCAGTCCACGGAGTTCAGTTGGGCGTTGATGCCCAGCACACTCCCATGCCGGGCGGCGTCGGCGAGTTCTGCCGGGTGGATGAACATCTTGGTGGGAATGCAGCCCACGTTCAGGCACGTGCCGCCAAACAGGCCGTCCTCAACGACCGCAATCTTCCATTGGTCGAATTCGGGCCCCGGAATGGAGTTGCCGGAACCGGTGCCGATGATGACAAGGTCGAAGTGGGGCATGGGGCTGCTTTCTTCCATGGTGCTCTCGTAAGGAGCACGCTCCAGCAAGGTTACCGGGTGCGGGGAAATCCCGCATACCCAGCCGATTTTCCGTTCCGGACACACCTGAGTGGCTAGCATGGAAACCTGACCGTTGCACGGGTACCGTTCTGGCCTTTTCAGGAAACTGAAAGCTTGTGCCCGACTGCGCAGAGGAGAATTCATTGGCACACCCAGACGATGGACAGCAGGCGGGGAGCGACGTGCCGCCGGAGATGGTGGAACGCAGCCGTTTCGGTGTCACAAGACCCGGCAAGGGCGGTCGCAACGCGGACAAGCGTTCGCCGATGACCAGCAGCGACTTGCGGGTCAACGGGCCTGTGGAGCTCACGCTCCAGCACGAGCCGAAAGTCAACTGGCAGGTCGTGATTATTTCGGCCGGGATCGTGGTGGCGTTTTCGGCGTGGGCCATGCTGATGCCGGTTCATGCTGAGAAAACACTGCATGTCGTGGTCACCTGGGTTGCCACCAACCTTGGCTGGTACTACGTGCTCACCATCACCCTTGTGGTGATCTTCGTGTTGTGGGTTGCCTTGTCCAAGGAGGGCAGCGTCCGGCTGGGGCCGGACCATTCCCGACCGCAATACAACCTCTTCACCTGGGTTGCCATGCTTTTCGCCGCCGGTGTCGGGATCGACATGCTCTTCTACTCCGTCACCGGACCGATCACCCAGTTCGTCAAGCCACCGGCAGGCACCCCCGAGTCCGCAGCGGCAGCCCAGGATGCCGTGGTGTGGACCATGTTCCACTACGGCATAGCCGGCTGGTCGGTGTACGCACTCCTTGGCATGGCCATGGGCTATTTCTCCTACCGCTGGGGCATGCCCCTCTCTATCCGGGCCGCCCTCTACCCGCTGCTGGGCAAAAGGGTGCGCGGCCCGCTGGGTGACGTCATTGACGTCGTCACTCTGGTCGGCACCGTGTTCGGCGTGGCCACCTCCATGGGCATCGGCGTGGTCCTGCTCAATGTGGGATTTTCCATGATCTTCGGCCTGCAGGAGGGACTTGCCCTCCAGATTGCCCTGGTGGTGGTTGCCGTCGTCATGACGGTGGCGGCGTGCACGTCAGGTGTGGACAAGGGCATCCGCATCATTTCGGAGCTGAACCTCTGGGCTGCGGCTGCCATGATGCTGTGCATCCTGATCACCGGCGAGACCTCCTTCCTGCTCAACGCCCTGGTCGAAAACATTGGCCGGTTCGTCTTCACCCTGCCTGAACGCATGCTGTCAACCTTCGCCTATGAACGCGACGGCTCGGAATGGATGGCAGGCTGGACGCTGTTCTTTTGGGCGTTCTGGCTGGCATGGGGGCCCTTCGTGGGGCTTTTCCTGGCGCGCATTTCCCGCGGCCGCACCTTGCGTGAGTTTGTCATTGCCGCCATCACCGCGCCGGTCCTTTGCGACTTTTTCATCGTTTCAATCTTCGGCAACAGTGCACTGCGCAAGTTCCTGGACGGAGACAAGGAGTTCGCCCAGCTTGCCGTCGACAAGCCCGAGCAAGGCTGGTACGCGCTGCTGGACACGTTTCCTGGCGCCCCTTTCCTGATCGGCCTGGCAACGCTCTCCGGTTTGCTGTTCTACCTGACCAGCGCCAATTCGGGGGCCATGGTGATGTCCAATTTCTCCTCGTCAATACCGGATCCCGCCGTGGATGGGGCCAAATGGCTGCGCATCTTCTGGGCACTGCTTACCGCACTCCTCACACTGGCCATGCTGATGGCGGGCGGCGTCGTGACCATGGAGTACGCCACCTTGATCTTCGCCCTGCCGGTGACCGTCATTGCCTACCTGGTGATGGCGTCCTTCTCCAAGGTGTTGCACATGGAGCGGGCCGAGCGTGAGGGGCAGGTGATGCACAGGCGTTCCTTTGCGGCGACCGGCGGCCATGTCCCGGAAAAGACATGGCGCCAGCGGCTGGCGCAGGTACGTTCCTATCCTTCCAAGAAAGCTGTTGAGCAATTCGTGGACAAGGTGGTGGCGCCGGCGCTGGCTGATGTGGCTGGCGAGTTCAAGAGACTGGGCTACGAGGGCTGGTTGACCGCCGACCCCAATGCCGAAACCGGAATTACCGAATACACCCTGGCAGTCAACATGGTCAATCACCGGCAGTTCCATTACAGGGTGGCTGCCGTGGAGGCGCCCGTGCCAATGTTCGGCGGCCGCAGTGTGCAGCGTGAAATTGACGTGTACTACCGTCTGGAGGTGTTCACACAGACGGGCACGGAGGGTTATGACCTGATGGGGCTGACCCAGCAGCAGGTCATCAACGATGTGCTGGACAGGTATGAGGCCCACCTGTCGTTCCTGAAGTACTCCGCCGAGAATGACTATCCCTCGTTCGTCACACCCCCGCCGCCGGCAACTGGGACGATACCCCAGGTTCCCAAGGATCCCGGGACTGACTGAGTGCGCCCGGCGTTGGGGACTGTGCTGCGGCTTGCCAGCGGGGCCAGGCTACCGGAAAACAGCCTTGCCGGTGGAGGTGATGCTGGCTTCCACTGAGTGGGGCGAGGAGATCACTATCGAGTTGCTGTGGGACGCGATCGAAGGTGTTGTCACACGGGCCGAGCTCCGCGCGGCGGCGACCAGCCTGACTGACGTAACCTGCAATTTCCTCGCCCACAATGTCCTGACTGCCCTCGACGATCCGACGGTAGCCCTTGCACAGGGGTCGCTAACCTTGGGGCACCCACTACTGAGGTGTGTCAAGGATCTGGAAGGTTGACCGCCTCGGACGAAACCTCCGCGATCTGATTGACATTGTCACCACACTCGATGAACGCGGCGTCGGCGTTCAATCGCTAACGAACGGCATCGTGGACACCACGACGGCCCACGGCAAACTCGTTTTCGGGATGTTCGCCCTCATGGCCGAAGACGAAGCGGCACTCATCAGCGAACGAACCCAAGCCGGACTGGCCGCGGCAAGAACACGAGGACGCACAGGCGGTCGCAAACCAAAAATGATGCCGGAACTCATCAACAAGGCCCAACGACTGTACGACGCCAAACAATTCACCATGTCAGACATCGCAGGCACCTGCGATGTCACACCAATTACGATCTACCGCCACATCCGAACATCCACCCCAAACCCAGAAAACCCTTAGCGCCAACGGCTGCACGGATTCTACTCAACCCCCGACTTCTGCGAGCACGAGGCCAGGCCGAAACGCAGCGCCAAAGCCGCAGCGACCGTAATCACGTAGGTGAATCGGCATTTCCGTATCATTTGATGCAATCCCATAACACGCTCGATTTAAGTCTGAATGACAGAACGCATGCGGACCGGGAACTGACTAGATGGGTGTTCCCCAATGAATCATCCCGCGGCTTCCGCACAAACCACACAAGGAAAGCCACCAGCGCCACCGTCAACAGAATTTGGGTGATGACGATGATCCCCTGCCATCGGTCACGAAGCTCTGTTGGAAGCCATGCAGGAATCAGGACGAACGTCACGGCTAAGACCAAACCGAATATGTCTGGAAAAGCGCCAACTTCCCTTGTTGCGGAGAATTCTTGGCTCACCCTATCGATTCCAATATGGAAAGGTGATCGTCCATTGAGGATGGTCCCGGTTCAGACTGTAACACCAGACCTGATTTGAGCTGCCGTACATAGTTTTTGATACCTATAGGAAACATCGTTCCGTAAGCCGGGTCCCGAGCCGAAGCTGTTGGACTCAAGAGCAATATTTTGAGACTTCGGATGGCTGGCGTTCCGAAAGGGAAGAGGGTCTGGAACTGCTGACCTCTGCTCTGCCCTTGTGAATGCGGAAGTCAGTAGTTCCTGCCATCAGGTGCTGCTGGCGTCAGCTGCCTGCAGCAGACGGGGGAGGTCGACGTTTCCCCCGGTGACAAGAACACCTACGACTTCATCCTCGGCAGGGACGTAGGCGCCGCTCAGCAGGGCTGCAAGAGCGGTTGCACCAACGCCTTCGAGACCGATCCTCAGTTCATTCCACGCAGCGAGCTGAGCTTGAACTATGGCAGCGTCGGAAACATCAACGTGTTGCACTTTATGAGTGACCGCCGCGTCGAAACAGAGGCGGCCCACGCGGCGGGGTCCCAAGCTGTCCACGGCAGGACCGGAAACGTCGACGTCCACTGGTTCGCCCGCTTCCAACGCCGCACCCAGGCAGCGCGCAGATTGTGGCTCGACAGCAATGGCGGTCGTCGATGATTCACTTAGGGCAGCCAGGGCGCCAGCCAGGAGGCCCCCGCCGCCTACGGGGATCAACAGGGTGTCCAGTCCTGCGACCTGCTCGATGAATTCGGCGGACACTGTGCCGGCACCGGCGACGGTCATCCGCTGGTCAAAGGGGTGGATCATCACCGCGCCGCTTTCGGCCGCGCACTCCTCGGCCGCGACGAGGCTTTCGTCATACACGGCACCAATGACCGTCACATCTGCGCCGTAGTCGGCCAGCCGCCGCAGCTTGATGTCAGGGCATGTCTCTGGAACGAAGATCGCGGCCGGGACGCCTAGCAGGCGCGCGGCCCAGGCGACGGCTTGGCCATGGTTTTTGCCGCTCGCAGCGCATACACCGGCTTCCGGGATATAGGTGGCGAGCAGGCTGTTCAGTGCACCCCTCGCCTTGAATGCGCCCGTTGATTGCAGAGATTCGAGCTTGAGCCAGAAGGCTGGGTGCACTCCGAGCTGGTTCTCCTCGACGCGCATCGTTGGGGTGCGGCGCACCCGGGCGCCCATCCGGCTCTGGGCGGCCAGAACGTCGGCCCGGGTCACTGCAAGACCGGGGGTGGCCTTACTTGCCACGACCGGCCACCGCCTGAAATTCGATTTTGGCACCAAATGGAAGTGCTCCAGCCTGGAACGTGAATCGGGCAGGAGCTGTAGCGATGTTGGGGAACTGCTGACGCCACCAGGCGTTGAGGGTGGCGTAGTCCCCGATGTCGGCTACTACGCACTGCACGTACACGATCTCGTCCTTGGAGTACCCGGACGCTTCCGCGATGGTCACGATGTTGTGCCAGGCCAGATCCGTCTCCTCTTCAAAGGTGCCGCCTTGGAATGAGCCGTCAGGGTTGAGTGCGGGCATGCCGCTGACGAAACAAGATCCGTCTACTTCCCCGGAAAGGCTGAAGGGGAATCCCGAAGACAGTCCCTTGCCGACTGAGGTGCGCTTGATAGTCATAGTGTTTTTCCTACCATAAGAATTGGTGGTTTCGTGGATGCGCCTGCGCGGTGAACTCGACGCGATAACACCTGCCTCAGTCCAGCGGAGAAGGGCGGTGTTCTGCTGGATCTGGTCTCCGACGGCACAGTCCTCATTTATTGGGGCCCAGAAAGCTTTCTGCCGCCGGCGCAAGAAAGGCCGGCGACCTCCAAACGCCCCGCGGGCCCAAAGTTCAGTGATGAACGCAACACAGGACCGAGCCTATACCCCGTCCGGGGCCGGACATCAATACCGGCGTCAACCAGGATCCTGTTGAGCGTGAACGTGGTGGGCAAGCCTGCTGGATCTGCCCACCACTGCCACGTGTCCATGCTGTCGGGGTTTCAATCCGAGGGACGTCCTGTTGGCAACCGAACGTTGCCGAGAACGCGCCGGAAAATAACTGAGCGTTTATTTTACCCTCGCCGGCAGGTCCGGTTTGGTTTCTTCCTTCTCCCGCAGGCCCAGATCACGATGCCCAACACCGCCGCCGCTGCCAGCACCGCCGGACCAAACCGCTTCGCCAAAACCGGCAGCACGGCCGACCCCAGGTCCAGCTCCGGAGCAGATGCCGCAGCGGGTGCGGCGTTCAGGTGCCGCACATTGGCCGGGATTGGTTCCGGGACCCGGTAGTCTTCGTTTGAAGCGGCGTCCGGGCTGGGCGAACCGGCGGCAGGTGCCGCGGACGAGGACGATTCCGCAGCGGCCTCCGCCGGAGCGGCCACCTCGGGTTCAGGTGCGTCCTCTTCAGCCTCCGCCGGCCCTTCGGCGTTCTTGATCACGCACTGCACGAACGCCTCCAGCAGCTTGTCCGAGATGTCCTGGATGACTCCGCGGCCAAACTGTGCAGGTTTGCCGGTGACAGACATGTTCGTGGACACGTCCACCGTGGTCCCGTCCCCGGTCGCCGCCAGAACGGCCGTGACGGTTGCCCCGGCCGTGCCGTTGCCGCGCTTGTCCTTGCCCTGCGCCTCAATCACCACGGTGTGCGTTGCCGTATCGCGCGAGAGGAACTTACCCGTCCCGGCGTACATCATGGCGATCGGGCCCAGCTTGATCTTGACCGTGCCGGTGAACGCATCCCCGTCAACGCCCGTCAGCGTGGCGCCGGGAAAGCACGGGGCAATCTCCTCCAGCTGGTTGAACGAGGCCCACGTGTCCTCCAGCGAGCTGGGAACTGTGAAATGGTGCTTGAGTTCCATCGCCCGCTACTTCCTTTCCTGGTGAAGTCCGACGGCGGCCAGCACCGCCCGCTTGGCCACCACCGTGACGAGGTGGCGCCGGTAGGCAGCGTC
>JBBSQT010000033.1:0-12259 GCA_038243775.1 Actinomycetales bacterium
CGAGCGCCAATCCTGCACAGCAACACTGCCCAACGCCATCCGCACCGCATCAAGGTCGCCTGCCAGGCCCGCCAGCCGTTTCGCCGACAGAGCCACGGATTCCGGCGGAGGTCCCGCGCGTGGCGAGATTGCGCGCGGACCGAACACGGCACGGGCCCCTGTCCCCCATCCCGCACCCGTCCCCGAACCCGCACCGGCCCTCGTCCCCCATCCTGCACCCGTCCCCGAACCCGCACCTGCACCCGCACCCACGAAATCGTTCATGAACAGTCCCTCCGGCCAGTCTGGGAGGTCATCTTGCGTCCCACTTTCAGCCAGTCTAGAAGGCCGTCCTTCGCTCCGCCACGACTGATTGGCACTTTGTGAACGCGGCCGCCCCCAAGACCCGCTGTGGAGGAATTGGCGGTCCATGAAAGAATTGGCACCATGTCTGATTCCGCAAACGCCACAGCACGCATTCCTTCCGGCCGGAAGTCCCTGGCCGCTTCCTCAGAGCGCATTGCCCTGGGCCCCCTCGACGGCCGCTACGCGGGCGCTGTTGCCCCGCTGGTCGACTACCTCTCGGAGGCGGCACTGAACCGCGACCGCGTAGGAGTGGAAGTTGAGTGGTTCATCCACCTGACCAACAACAGCGTGCTCCCAGGAACCGAGCCGCTGACGGCCCGGCAGCAGGCCGGCCTGCGCGCCATCGTCACCGAATTCGACGACGGCTCCGTCAAGGAACTGGCCGACATTGAAAAGGTCACCGTCCACGACGTCAAGGCCGTGGAGTACTTCATCGGCAACCGTCTTGCAGCCCTGGACCTGGAGCGCCTGAAGCCGCTGGTCCACTTCGGCTGCACCAGCGAAGACATCAACAATCTCTCCTACGCCGTGGGCGTCAAGGGTGCCGTGGAAGACGTGTGGCTGCCCGCCGCCCGCGAACTGGTCGCCAAGGTCGCCGCCATGGCGGAGGAAAACCGTACGGTTCCCATGCTGTCCCGCACCCACGGCCAGCCCGCCACACCCACCACGCTGGGCAAGGAACTGGCCGTCACCGCGTTCCGCCTGACCCGCCAGCTGGAGCGCATTGCCAGGACCGAATTCCTGGGCAAGATCAACGGCGCCACAGGCACCTACTCGGCGCATTACGCCTCGGTGCCGGCCGCAGATTGGGAAGCCGTCGCCAAGTCCTTCGTTGAGGGCCTGGGCCTGAGCTGGAACCCGCTGACGACCCAGATTGAATCCCACGACTGGCAGGCCGAGCTGTACGCCGACATGGCACGCTTCAATCGCATCCTGCACAACCTGTGCACCGACGTGTGGAGCTACATCTCCATCGGCTACTTCGCCCAGATTCCGGTTCCGGGAGCCACGGGTTCCTCCACCATGCCGCACAAGGTGAACCCGATCCGCTTCGAGAACGCCGAGGCGAACCTGGAACTCTCCAACGCTCTCCTGGACACCCTGGGCGCCACCTTGGTCACCAGCCGCTGGCAGCGCGACCTCACGGATTCCTCCAGCCAACGCAACATCGGCGTCGCCTTCGGCCACTCCCTGCTGGCCATCAACAATGTCCTGGGCGGCCTGGGCCGCCTGGACACCGCCGAGGCTGTACTGGCCAACGACCTGGACCACAACTGGGAGGTTCTCGCCGAGGCCATCCAGATGGTCATGCGCGCCGAAGCCATCGCCGGCGTCCCCGGCATGGAGGACCCGTACGAACGCCTGAAGGATTTGACCCGTGGCTACCGCGTGGACGCGGACCGCATGCAGGAGTTCGTCTCCGGTCTGGGCCTGTCCGACGGCGCCCGCGAGCGCCTGCTGGCCCTCACCCCGGGCAAGTACATCGGCATCGCCGAGTCCCTTGTGGACCACCTGAGCAAGTAGCACCACCTCCCCGGTTTCGGTCTCCATAGACTGAATGTGCCGGGAAAGTACGACGGCGGCACCCAATGTTGCGCAACCAGCGCACCCCGGGTGTCGCCCGCTGGTTTAAGCGGCTGCTTGACGCGGCACCAACGTCGCTCAGCTGGTTTGGCACCTTGGCCCCCGGGCTGCCTAAAAGTATGGTCTCAGCCCCTCATCAATCACTTCCCATTCAACATCCCGCCGCCAACGCCAGAGCTTGCAGGGCTGGGTGGAACCCAGCCGCACTTCAAGACAATCCGGCGCGACAAAGGGGATGCCACAGTCAGGGCAGCAGTCGGCGTTCCACAGGGCATCGTTGGCCACAACGCCGCGTTGGAGCAGGAGTCCGTCACAGTAGACACCCATGCGAAACAACCGTGCAAACAAGTTCACCGCCCTCGGCGCATTGAACTTTTGATACACGGCCGTCATGGCAGATCCCGAAGGATCAGTGAGCGGCAGCGTCCGCAGGAGAAAGCAGACCATGCACTCATTGCGATTGGGCACCATCAACGACTCGGTCAGTTCCTTAAAGCGGTGCCGGACTTCTTCCTCCGAAGCGCCGCGTCCGAAGTTCCCGGCGCCATTCGATTGATCCATGAGTTTTCCTTTCCATGGATCCAAGCTTCCAGTTCAGGAGCTGGCACGAAAGGACAACAGCGGATTTTGTGGACAACGGCCCGCCCCGCCGCGTCTTTGGAGGAATGAATTCTTGCAAGCAACGGCTCCTGTGGTGCAAAGCATGCTGTGTTTCCACCAACAATCCAGGACCACGCCGCTGTTTTCCCCGGTAGATTTGCGGGTATGAACAATGGCGATATCACCTTTCACACGCGCAAATGGGTCCGCCCCGAGGACCTCAATGCGAATGGCACCCTCTTCGGCGGCAGCCTGCTGCGCTGGATTGACGAGGAAGCCGCCATTTACGCCATCGTGCAGCTCGGCAACGGCATGGCCGTGACGAAATACATGTCGGAGATCAACTTTGTCTCCTCCGCCGTCCAGGGCGACCTCATTGAAATGGGGCTCACGGCAACACACTTCGGCCGCACCTCATTGACCATGCGCGCGGAGGTCCGCAACATGTTCACGCGCGAATCCATCCTCACCATCGAAAAGATCGTGTTCGTAAACCTGGGCGTGGACGGCAAGCCGACGCCGCACGGTTACGACTCAATCACCTTTGACAGGGACAGGGTGCCCAGCAAGCATTTGGGCCACTTCGAACCTCAGGAACAGCCGCTCGGCTAGGGCCGCGTCACGTGGCCCGGGCGGCCTGGAACGCAACGATCCGCTCAAAACCTTCACGGACGACGTCGTACCCTGCGGCAAAACTGAGCCTGACCGTGTCATGGCCGGCGGCAGAGTCGAAGTCGAGGCCGGGCACCACGGCCACCCCCGCCGATTCCAGCAGGGCCGAGCAATAGGCAGCGGAATCCGCGAACCCGTCCATGGCCGCGCCAAGGTTGGCGTAGAGGTAAAAGGCGCCGTCGGCCGGTGCGGCATCGCCCCAGCCGAGCCGGGCAAGGTTGGCCAGCAGGTACTCCCTGGTCCTTGCATATTCGGCCACGAAACTTTCGGCCGCCTCATAGGAGGCTTCCCTGAACGCCGCCACGGCCGCCATTTGGGCGGGGGCCGGCGGGCACAATGCCACGTTACCTGCCAGCGCGTCCACCGTGTCGATGAGGTCGTCGGGGACAATCGCCCACCCCAGCCGCCAGCCCGTCATGCCCCAGTATTTGGAGAAGCTGGAAATGACGACGGCGGAGCGGTCCAATTCCCAGGCGCACACCCCGCGCGGATTGGCCGCTCCCTCTTCCGGGTATGCGATGCCGTGGTAAATTTCGTCGCTGATCAGGCGCACTCCCTCGTCAGAGCACCAGCGGGTGAGGGCATCCAGCTCCGCCCTGGACACCATGGTTCCGGTGGGGTTGGCAGGGGAGGCCAGCATGAGACCGGCCAGCGGACCGTGGGTGCGGACGGCCTCCTCCAAAAGCGCCGGTGTGGGCTGGAAGCGGGTGTCCGGACCGCAGTCGAGCTCCACCACGTCCACACCCAGCGAGCGCAGGATGTTTTTGTACGCGGGGTAGCCGGGGCGGCCCAGGGCCACGCGGTCGCCGGCATTGAAGGCTGACAGGAAGGTGAGCACAAAAGCGCCGGAGGAGCCGGTGGTAACGGCCACGTTTCTGGCCGGCACTTCGAGGCCGTACCAGCGCCGGTAGTGCCCGGAGATTGCTTCGCGCAGATCGGCGATGCCCAGGGCCGGCGTATAGGTCAGGGGCGTTCCGGCGGCGTGGATGGCTGCTGCCGCGGTCGAGACGGCAGCCGGGGCGCCTCCCCCGGGCTCGCCTGCACACAGCGAAATGACGTCCATGCCCCCGGCACGCAGTTCGGCCACGCGCGAGAGGATGTCCATGACCTGGAAGGGAGGCACCTGGGCGCGGGCGGCAACGGTAAGCGGCTTGGACACGGAAACTCCTTGAATGCTGCGGCTGAGTCGGCCGGTCAAAGCACGGCCAGGACTCCAGCTTGCCACAGCCCTCGGCCAATGCCCCTACGCTGGTGGGGTGAGCGACTACACCGAACGCAGCAGCGAAGAATTGATTCAGCCCATCATTTTGCTGGTGGACCGGGAGGAACCGGCCGGCGAGGCCCACGGCATTGCCGCCGCAGCCCTCGCCTCCGTTCAGGCGTTCCTGCACGACCCCGAGAACCCGGATTGGCGCGATTGGGCCTCCGCAGCCTTCGGCAAGACTGTGCGCCGGGCAGACGCGAAAATGTTCGCCAAGGTCCTCGCCGCGTTCCCGGATCATGTGCTGGCCACGGTTGGCGAGGCGACCGCGGCGAGCCTGCCTCCCATGCCCGCCGCCGCGCTGCCGAAGCTGCTGGCCAAGCTGCAGGTCTCCGGCACGCAGCTGCCCGACGGCGAACCGCTGCCGCCCGCGGCCCTGACGATCGTGCTCAACGCGTCCCTGAAAATGTCCACGGGCAAGGCTGCCGCGCAAGCCGCCCACGCCTTGTTCGCGTGGGCGCTCGAATCCAAGCGTGCCGTCGTGGAGGCCTGGGCGGCCGACGGTTTCCCGCTCGATGTGCAGCAAATCCCCGCGAAGGAGTTCCGCAAGGGTGCCCGGAAGTCCGCAGGGCCGGTCATCCAGGACGCGGGCCGCACCGAGATTGAGCCAGGCTCCAGCACCGCCTACGTGACGGCCGCCAAGGTGCGACAGTAGCCCCGGCGCCGGCCGCCGCTTAACCCAAAGAACGACGCCGGAACCTGCGTTCCGGCGTCGTTCTTGGGTTAAGGTATGGTCCAGGAATGCGGGGCCCAGCAGTGCCGAAGGCCGCCTTACGCTACTCGGCGGCGGCGAGCTGGCCGCAGGCTCCGTCAATCTCCTTGCCGCGGGTGTCGCGCAGCGTGGTGGGCACGCCGTGCTCGATCAGCGTGTCGATGAATTCCGCCATGACGTGCGGCTCCGAGGACGTCCAGATGGAGCCGGGGGTCGGGTTCAGCGGGATCGGGTTCACATGGACCCAGCCGCGGCCGCGCGCATTGAGCTTTTTGGCAAGTAGCTCGGCACGCCAAGGGTGGTCATTCATGTCCTTGATCAGCGCGTACTCGATGGAGACGCGCCGGCCCGTGACCTTGTAGTAGTTGTAGGCGGCATCGAGGATCTCGTCCACCTTCCACTTGTCGTTGACGGGGATCAGCTCGTCGCGCAGCTCGTCGTCGGGAGCGTGCAGCGACAGCGCGAACGTGATGGCCAGGCCTTCCTGCGCAAGCTTGTTGATGGCCGGAGCCAGGCCGACGGTGGAGACGGTGATGCCGCGGGCGGACATGCCCAGGCCCTCGGGGGCTTCGGCGACCATGCGGTGCACGGCGTTCATGACGCGCTTGTAGTTGGCCAGCGGTTCACCCATGCCCATGAAGACAATGTTGGTGACGCGGTCGGCGTCGTGCCCGCCATCACGGCGCAGGTTTCCGAGCCCGCCCTCGGCAATGACACGGTTGGCCTGGACGATTTGGTCCAGGATTTCCGCCGTTGACATGTTGCGGGTCAAACCCGCCTGTCCCGTGGCGCAGAACGGGCAGTTCATGCCGCAGCCGCACTGGCTGGACACGCACAGGGTCACGCGGCCGGGGTAGCGCATCAGCACGGATTCCACGAGCGAGCCGTCGAAGAGGCGCCACAGGAACTTCACGGTGTCCCCGTTGTCGGTGGTCAGGCGCTTGACCTCGGTGAGCAGCTTCGGGAACATCGTCTCGGTGATTTCGACGCGGCGGTCCTTGGGGAGGTCGCTCATGCGTTCGGGATCGGTCGTGTAGTGCTGGAAGTAGTGCACGGAGAGCTGCTTGGCACGGAATGCCGGCAGGCCCATCTCCTTGAATTTCGCCTCGCGTTCGGTCAGCGTCATGTCGGCCAGGTGCGCCGGCGGCTGGGACACGCGCGGGGACTTGAACTGCAGCAGCGGGCGCCCTTCCGGACCCGTGGCCTGCTTCCAGCCTTCGGTGGCAGGCATGACCTGTGCGGGGCGGCGTACGGAGCGGGCCTCGGAAGTCCGGCTCCTGGGAGCGGTCGCGATTTCGGCGTCGTTCACAGCGGGCGCGACAGCAGGGCTGGAAGTGTTTTTGGGGGAAATCATCCTTTCCATTGTCTCCTACTTGGGCGCTGCTGTCCCGTGCTGGCCGACAAGATCACATTTTCCGGATCCGTCGCTGCACCCGGGGTTGGAGTCAAGGGGCGGATGCGCCCTCCAGAAAGTTCCGTCTCCAAGGGCAGGCGGACGGCGCACGCAGCCGTCCAGGCTGAAAGCATGATTCCGATTCACCTTGCCGTGGCGTTGGGCGCCAGCTTTGTCTTTCTGCCCCGCAGGGACCCCCGAATGCTGCGCAACCGCCTGTAGCTGGTCGTCGCGTGCTGGTTCGCGCCGGTGGGTGTCCTTGGCCTGCTTTCCGCATGGTTTCCGTGGACAAGTCTTGTCATTGTGGGCGTCCTCGCCCTGACCCCGTTGGCTGCGCTCGCGCTGGCAGGCTTCCTACTTGCCAATGGCGTGGTGATGCTGCGCCGCGAGGGCCGAAGGCTCGACAACCGACCGTCCCACGTCGCCGGCCGCGCACTGCCGGTGCTGCCCGCCGCTGCCTTCACCTTGGTTCTCACCCGTAATAGTGTGGCCGTCACAGTGGCCGCGCCGATGTTCCTGCTGTGCAGCTACCTGGGCGTGGTGTTCGTGGTTGACGCAGTGGTTTACGGGAGGACGCCGCACAGCATCACCCCCGCCGCCATCGTCATTCGTGGGTCCCAGGTCATCGACGGCCAGGTACCCACGCCCCTGCGTTCGACGCTTGACAAGGGCCTGCAGATTTACGGCCAGGCTCCTTCAGGAGTCTCCCCAACTACTGGTTCCCTCCGGCGGGCAGGGTTCGGATGAGTCGCGCTCGGAGGGCGCATCCATGGCCGAATACCTTGTGCGTGCCCTTCGTCGCGATGAAAGCACTCTTGACGACGGCGCTAGCCTTCGCCAATCAAGAGGCCGCTGCACGTGGGTGACAGTCAGTCAACAAACTCCGACTGGGTCACGATGAAGTCCCACTCACGCTGCGTCAGGGTCCCATTGGTCATGCTGCCGCCAGCCGTTTCCACGGCCGCCACAACATGGCCGGGCACCTCACCAGCTTCCGTGTTCTCGCGCAGCCACTGCTTAGCCGGCAGATCCAGCTCACGCCACCACAGATGAATTTCCATTTTGGCCACCTCCCTTTGGATGTTCTTCCACGTTATTCCTGTTGCGGCGCCGCTTCAATGCCTTGGCCGGCGGCGGAAACGCTCACCGGCCAGCCACGTCAACACCAGCACGACGGCGAACAACGGGAAAGCGGGTTGCACCAGCGCCGCTTTGGCCTTCTTCGGGGAGGAGAAAAGCAGGACAAGTCCGGCGGACAGAATCGCCCCGCAGCCGGCCAGTACCAGCGCCGCACCCACGCCGCGCTGACCGGCGGCCGCGGCGATGATCCGTGCAGCTGTCACCAGAGACAGAAACAGGTTGTAAAACCCCTGGTTGAAAGCCATTTCCTTCGTCGACGCGGCTGCCGCCTCGGATGTACCAAAGGTCTTGCGCGTGGACGGCGCCGTCCAGCGCAGCGATTTCAGGACAAAAATCTAGACATGGACCAGGGCGGCGAGTACGGCAAAGATGAGCGCGGCGGCAAGCATTGGCGGTCTTTCGAGGATGTGCGGTCAGCCCCGGGGGATGTTGCGAAGGTTGCTGCGGGCCATGCTGACAGCTTCGCCGGCACCCTTGTTCAGAACAATCTTGGACATGGCCGTGGCGAAGCCCAGAACTTGCCCGCCCTTGATCTTGGGTGGGATGGACAGCGCGTTGGGGTCGGTAATAAGCTCCACCAGCGACGGTCCGCTGTGCGCGAAGGCGGCACGGTAGGCCTCGGCGATTCCAGCAGGTTCACTGACACGCACGGCGTGGAATCCCATCGCGGCGGCAATGGCGGCATAGTTGGTGTCGGGGACGTCAACGCCAAAGTCCGCCAGACCGTCAACTAACATTTCCAGCTTCACCATGCCCAGGGTTGAATTGTTGAACACCACCACCTTGATGGGCAACTTGTGGGCCGCGGCTGTGATCAATTCGCCCAGCAGCATGGAGAGCCCCCCGTCGCCTGAGACGGAGATGACTTGGCGTCCAGGGTTGGCAGCCTGCGCCCCCATGGCCTGCGGGAGCGCATTGGCCATGGATCCATGCAGGTAGGAGCCAATCAGCCGGCGGGTGCCCAACGGGTTGATGTAGCGGGCCGTCCACACGTTGCACATGCCGGTGTCCGCGGTGAAGATGGCGTCCTCAGCCGCGATCTCATCAAGCAGCGAGGCAGCATATTCGGGGTGGATGGGCACCAGTTTGTCTGCCTTGCGGGCATAGGCACCCACTGCCTTATTCATCAGCTTGTGGTGCTTTTTGAGCATTCGGTCCAGGAATTTGCTGTTCCTCTTTTCCGCCAGCAGGGGCATGAGCGCCTGAAGCGTGGGCAGCACATCACCGTGGACGGCAATTTCGACGTCGGTGCGGCGGCCAAGATGCTGCGGAGCGCTGTCGATTTGTGCCGTCCTGGTGTCTGGCAGGAACTGGTCATAGGGGAAGTCGGTGCCGAGCAGGATCAGCAGGTCCGCGTCCTCGATGCCCTCGGCCGCGGCCCCATAACCCAGCAGGCCAGTCATGCCGATGTCGAACGGGTTGTTGTATTGGATGAAATCCTTGCCTCGCAGGCTGTGCCCGATCGGCGCCTGGATCAGCTCGGCCAGTGCTAAAACCTCGTGGTGTGCACCTTGAACGCCGGCGCCGGCAAAGATTGCCACCTTGGTGGCTTCGTTGATGGCCTGAGCAAGCTCAGCCACGCTTTCAGCCGCCGGCACCAGGGAAGCGGGCTTGAATTGCTTCCACAAGGGTGCCGGAGCGGCGGCCGGGAGACTGGCAATATCCCCCGGCAGCGTCACAACTGCAACCCCACCCAGGCCCACGGCATGGGATATGGCACTGTGCATGACCCGAGGAGCCTGCTCGGCAGTGCTGATGAGTTCCGAGTAGACGGAGCATTCCCCAAAGATCCTGTCCGGGTGGGTCTCCTGGAAGAAGCCGCTGCCAATCTGCTTGCTGGGGATGTGCGAGGCGATGGCCACTACCGGAGCACCACTGCGGTTGGCATCGAACAATCCGTTCAGGAGATGCAGATTGCCGGGCCCACACGACCCCGCACACACAGCAAGCTTGCCTGTCAGTTGGGCCTCGGCTCCGGCGGCGAAGGCCGCGGCCTCCTCGTGGCGGACATGGATCCAATCAATGCCGCCATTGGCGCTGCCTCCCGTTTTCCGCACCGCATCCACCAAGGGGTTCAGGCTGTCACCCACAATTCCGTAAATGCGCTGCACGCCGGCAAGCTGCAATTGCTCGATGAGTTGGGTGGCGAGTTCCTTTGCCATGGGCGGTCCTTCCTTCGTCAGATGGGTACTTCCAGCGGTACTGGTCAATATAGTCCCTTGCCCCGGATCATGCAGAGGACTGCAGAAACGCGCACTCTTCGCTCGTCTGAGAATCACATGAGCGCTCATTTGATACAATGGGACGAATATCACGTCTCAAAGGAGCGCACCATGCCGCAACTCACCACTGAAAACCTCGGCAGCCTGCCCCACAGCGTAGCCATCCCCGCCTACGATCGCAGCTCGGTAACCACGGGGATCGTGCACTTCGGCGTTGGTGGCTTTCACCGCGCCCACCAAGCCATGTACATCGACAGGCTAATGAACGCCGGCAAGGCGCTGGACTGGGGCATTTGCGGCGTGGGCGTGCTGCCCCACGATGAGAAAATGGCCCATGTCATGGCTGATCAGGACTGCCTGTACACCATGCTGCTCAAACACCCCGACGGGCGGCGCGAAGCTCGCGTGATCGGCTCCATCACCGAGTACCTCTTCGCCCCCGCAGACCCCGAGGCGGTCATTGCAAAGATGACCGATTCCGGAACCCGGATCGTCTCACTCACCGTCACTGAGGGTGGCTACAACTTCCATCACGTCACAGGCGAGTTCGACGCCGAAAATCCCGACGTTGTCCACGACCTGGCGCCCAACGCAGCCCCGCGCACCACGTTCGGACTAGTCACGGAGGCACTGTCCCGCCGTCGTGCCCGGGGAATTGCCCCCTTCACCGTGATGTCCTGTGACAACATCCAGGGCAATGGCGACGTGGCCAAGAAGATGTTCACGGCCTTCGCAGAGCTGCGCGAGCCCGAACTGGCCGCCTGGATGCGTGAAAATGTCCTGTTCCCCAACTCCATGGTGGACCGGATCACGCCCGTCACGGCCGACGCGGACCGCATTGCCATCGCCAAGGAATTCCACGTGGCGGATGAGTGGCCAGTGGTGTGCGAGCCCTTTGAACAGTGGGTTTTGGAGGACCATTTCACGCTGGGCCGGCCCCCGTACGAGGATGCTGGCGTGCAGCTCGTAGAGGACGTCGAGCCCTATGAGCTCATGAAGCTGCGCCTGCTCAACGCCAGCCACCAGGCTCTGTGCTACTTCGGCACGCTGGCGGGTTACGAGTTTGCGCACGAAGCCGCACAGGACCCCCTCTTTGTGCAGTTCCTACTGGATTACATGGACCTCGAGGGCACGCCCACGCTCGCCCCGCTGCCCGGAGTGGACCTGCCGCTGTACAGGAAAACACTCATCGAGCGGTTCGCCAATGAGCACGTCCGCGACACCCTGGCCAGGCTGTGTGCCGAGAGTTCGGACAGGATTCCCAAGTGGCTGGTCCCGGTAGTGTGGATCAACCTGAAGAACGACGGCGCCATTGACCGTTCCGCTGGCATCGTCGCCTCCTGGGCCCGGTACGCCGAGGGAACGGACGAGTCGGGGATGCCCATCACGGTGGTCGACCGGCTGAAGGAGCCGCTCATGGCAGCCGCAGCACAGCAGCGTGAGGACAAGTTGGCCTTCCTGCGCAACCGCGACGTTTTTGGTGACCTCGTGGACAACGAACGCTTCACGGCCGCCTACCTGCGCACCCTGGACACGCTGCACGAAAAGGGCGCCCGCGCGGCCGTTCAAGAGCTGGTCCATCTGGGCCGGTAAGGGGCGCCACTTCCCTCAAAGCCCCCCTCAAGCCCTCCGCCTCCCGCCGAAGGCGTGCCAAGCTGCCGAGGGCGTGTGAAATTTCATACGCTCCGGAGAGCTTGGCACGCCTTCGGCGATTCAACGCCCGGTGCGCCGCCGGGCTGTTGCCATGGCAGCAAGGATCCGGCGCTCAAGCAGTTCCGGATTCTGAAGGTCTTTCCATTCCACCCGAAGAAACGTCCAGCCAGCTTCCATCAGTTCACGTTCGCGCTGCCGCTCCTCAAAGATGGCTTGGTCGGTTCGCTTGTAGTCGAAGTACGTGGTCTTCCCGTCGAATTCGAGGGCCAGTCTGATGTCCCGCCAGGCCGCATCCAGCCTGTAGCTGCTCCCGGCAGCCTGGACTCGTACTTGCAGTTCGGGCTGGGGCACTCCATATCCGCCACGACAAGACGCAACCGTGATTCGCCCGCCGATTCCGATCCGAGGTTCAAGGCGGCCAGTACTCTCCGTGCAGCCCGCACACCCCGATGTCCGACAAGGTCATCGAGCATGCCATGCATGACCGCCAAACTGGCTCCCCTGTGCAGCCCCGAGTCCCCAATGATGACAGCCGTGACAAATGATGTTGTCCGCGCGCAATCCACGATGGTTTGCTCCAAACTGGTGAGCCTGACAATACCGAGCCTGCGGTGATTAATCCGCACACTCTGGCCATCAAGCAAGACCCTGCGATGCACTTGAACCCCAGGTAGCGA
>JBBSQT010000034.1:0-12165 GCA_038243775.1 Actinomycetales bacterium
GGCCGAACTCAAGGCCATGAACACGGCACCCGCCGAACCCGTAGAGGAGGCGATTTTGCTCCCAGAGCTCACTGCAGCATAATCAAAGAACTGACCCGCACGGTGTTGAGGCAAACTCCACCACTCAGCGGGACGTAACCAGCTGGCTCGGCTTTTGCGAGTGCCGGTTCTCGGGCTGGAACTGGTCTCGCGTCGGGGGTTTCTCGTGTCAGTTCAAGTGCTGGTGGCTATGTGACGGGATTGCCTGGTCAGCAAATGCTTAAGTCAGCAGTGACCAACGGGGTCTCTGGTGGTGTTACAAACACGGGCATGTATGCGTTGACAACACCTCAGGAGGACTGGTCCCTCAGGGGGGCTGGCTCCGCCGCAATAGGCGGGGCTGTCACTGGGGTTGTGAGTTCACAAGCAGGGCATCTGGCCGCAGCCGGACCGAGCCGTTTAGCACAGTTGACTCAATATGGTGTTGCGTCAGGTGGTGCTGTGGCTGGCGGAGCGGTGGATCATGCGCTGACAAATAGAAGTTACGATCTTGGGGAGATGGTAGTCGATGGTGTTGGTGGCGGCGTGCTATCGCATTTCCCCGCAGCGTCTGCGTTGAGCCCCAGCCCGGGCTGGATGGATCATACCTTTGCAGCCTACGGAGGCGCTCACGCCTCAGCTATTGTCGGAAGTATTAAGTTCATAGGTGCAGAGGTGATGCCGTAGTGAAAGATAGTGCAAATTCGGGGGCTGAAAAGGAAGATCCTTCGGCTAAGGTAACTACTCAGGTGGTTTTTGTGGGTTGCGGCGTGGCTTGTTGATTTGAGGTCGTATGGGTTCATGCTGTTGGTGTGTCCAGTGTTCCGTCTTTTGATGAGCTTCTTGGCCAGGTCGCGTCGTTGCGGTTGGTGGTCGCGGAACAGTCACGCTTGATCGAAGCTTTGCAGGCCGAGAATGCTGTGTTGCGTGTCCGGTTGGGCCAGTCGCCGCGGAATTCATCGAAGCCACCGTCCAGTGAGGGCTATGAGAAAACCGCGCCGAAATCGCGCCGGACGAAGACTGATCGGCCCTCGGGCGGCCAGCCGGGCCATCAGGGCCATGCCCTGAAGCAGGCCACAGCCCCGGATGAGGTTCTGGTCCATGAACCGGCTATTTGTGGTGGGTGTGGTGGGTCACTGGCCCACACGCCGGTGGTCTCCACTGAGTCCCGGCAGGTCTTTGACCTGCCGCCGATCAAGGTGTGGATTACCGAGCACCGGTTCCGGCACCTGCGGTGTTCCTGCGGGCACGTGAGCATGGCCGGCGCCCCGGCCGGGGTTGGGGCCCCTGCCCAGTACGGACCCAGGGGCCGCGCCTTGGGCGTATACCTGCTCACGGTCCAGCACCTGCCACTGAAGCGCACTGCTGAATTGATGAGCGAGGTGGTCGGGGCGCCGGTCAGCCAAGGCTCGCTGGTGCGTTGGCAGGACGCGGCGGCTGCCGGCCTGGACGGTTTCGACGAGGCCCTGGTCCAGGG
Source organism: Actinomycetales bacterium (assembly GCA_038243775.1). Classification (GTDB taxonomy): domain Bacteria; phylum Actinomycetota; class Actinomycetes; order Actinomycetales; family Micrococcaceae; genus Specibacter. Next base: position 1,496 of record JBBSQT010000034.1, read on the forward strand.
CCTGTCCGCAGCACCGGTGCTGGGCGCTGATGAAACCGGGATCCGGGTGAAGGGGAAACTGGTTTGGGTGCACGCGGCCCGCACCGAAAAACTGACCCGGTACACGGTCTCTGCCAAGCGCGGATACGAGGGGATGAAGGATGCCAGGGTGCTCACAGCCTTGAGGCCAGAGACGGTGTTGGTAACAGACTTCTTTGCACCGTATTGGCGTGTGGATGTCATCCACGCCGTTTGTTGCGCTCACTTATCCCGCGAGCTCGTTGCCGCGTCCGAAGTTGCCGGGCAAGAGGCTTGGGCACAGGGGATGGAGCGGCTGCTGGCGGAGATCAACCGCGTCGCCCACCGTGGCCGTGAGGCCGGCGGGACAGATTTCGCCCCGGCACTGTTGGCAATATACCAGCGACGATACGAGGCCGTGATCAAGGCCGGTTGGGCGGCAAACCCCGGGTATTCCTCGGGAAAGCACGCCAAGAAAAGACCCAAACACGTGAACCTGCTCGACCGTCTCGATGGGCACCGGCAGGAGGTGCTGCGCTTCGCCACCGACCTGCGCGTGCCGTTCACCAATAATGGATCCGAGAGAGACATCCGGCCGTTGAAGATCAAGATGAAAGTCTCCGGAGGGTTGCGCAGCATGGCCGGTGCCGAGGCATTCGCCCGACTGCGTTCCTACCTCTCCACCGCTACCAAACAAGGCCAGGCAGCATTCGAAGCCATGGTCATGCTCCACATCGGCACCCCCTGGCAGCCAGCCATCAACTAACCCGGCACCTCGCTCACAAACCAGCTGAGTAGTTACCGGCTAAGTTGACCCCAGTGGATCTGATCCGTGGACGGCGGACCAATAAGTTCATCGATGTTCTTTGTGTAGTTGTTTTTCTGGTGAGTATTGGTGTTGCTGTTTTTGTTTTCCTCAATGTCCCTATGAATACCCGTATGCCTTATAGCGGCAGGTTCGGCAGAAATGGAATTCCTGCCTACATCGCCATGGCTCTTCCGCCGTTGTTTCTTTTTATAATATGGAAGGACGGCAAGAAACCTGATGCTCACCGCATGGGGAAAGGGGCATGCATTGCGGTTTATATTTTCGGGACCGCCATGGTCTTGACCACGGGCATCGGCCAGTGGATTCTTGCCGATCGTATCCTGACCGCGGGTGGGTACTTTTCCGGATAGCGCCCTGACTGCGGACGCTGTCGCAAGGCAGGGACTCACAAACTCAGTCGGAGGCGCCGTCGCTGGTTACGTCACTACAGAACTGCAACCAGGTACTGCAACCAACCAGGATCGAGTGAATGGACTCCTGCAAGGATTCTTCAGGGGTGTCACAGGCCCGGCCAGTGGCGTACATGCCAGTGGTTGGTAATGAAAGAAAGAAAAGACGTGTCGAAGGTAAATCACGGCTCAAAACGAAAGCCCAAAGGGGCACCGTTGAAGTGGTATTGGAACGTGGTCGGAGCTCTTGTTTTTGGATCTATCGGGTTTTTTATGCTCATTCCGTTGTGGGATTCGCTTGATGTTCAGACTGTCCGCTGTGAGGTGGTGTCGGCTAAAGGGGATACGAGTTCCGGTGGGATAGGAGGTTCGGCGTCCACGGCAGGGGTGCTGGTGGAGACATCGAATTGTGGGACGATCTCGGTCTCTTCAGGGGTGACCTTCGATAGTCAGGATAAGGTTGCCGCCTCTTTTGCTCCTGGCAACGAGTATGACTTTGATATTGGTTGGTACTCGCGGGTGGTGACGAAGGGCCTGCAGCATGGCATCCAGTCAGCACGTGACTACCGGCTCGTGCACTGATCCAGCAACGTTCCTAGATGCGGGGTACCGAGATTGCACCGCACCAACGAGAAGTCCCGGCCCGTCAAGGCCCGCCCGTTTTCAGATGGCAATAAAGGCCAGCAATCCGGCATTTCCGATCCCCGACTCCCGGCCCCCTTAGGCGTCGATGGCTGCCTTGAACCAGCCGGTGATGCTGATGGGATGGGTGATGGCGGTGCCCACAACCACGGCAAATGCCCCGGCGTCCATGGCAGCCCGGGCTTGCTCAGGGGTGTGAATGCGCCCTTCGGCAATGAGTGGCTTGCCCAGCTTGGTGTCAACGATGGCAGCCAGTAATTCCAGATCAGGACCGTCGGTCTTGGGACGTTCACCCGTGTAACCGGCCAAGGTGGTGCCAATTAAGTCAGCTCCTGCGGCAGCTGCCGCAATGGCGTCGTCCAGGGACCCACAATCGGCCATCACCAAGGCATTTGACTCGGTGTGGATGCCAGTGATGGTTTCGGCCAGCGTCAGGCCGTCCGGGCGGGGGCGCCGGGTGCCGTCAATGGCCACAATGTCCGCACCGGCGCTCGCGCACGACAGGGCGTGCCGCAGCGTGGGGGTGATGAAGACGCCGTCGTGCCCGTCCTTCCACAAACCAATCACGGGGACCTCCACGGCTGCGCGGGCAAATTGGATGTCGGCAATGCCCTGCACGCGCACGGCCGCCGCGCCACCCGCCACGGCGGACGCCGCAACCTGTGCCATGGTGCGCGGATCCCGCATGGGCTCACCGGGGTAGGCCTGCGCCGAGACCACGAGTTGTCCCTTAAGGCTGTCAAGGTTGGTTGATTTCAGCGTCATTGTGACTCCTAGAACATTTTTGTAACTGGAAAATCAGGGGGCAAAAACAAGGGATGCGGCGCCCACAATGGCCGCGGTATTGCCGAGCGCGGCACGCATGAGGGGAACGTCGGCCAGTGGGGTCAGCAGCTCCCCGCGCATGGCGCGTTCCATGGCAGTCCACCATAACTCACCCGCGTCAGCGAGCCCACCGGAAATGACCACCACTGCGGGGTCCAGGATGTTGACCAGGCCGCCCACCGCCTGCCCGGCAGCGGCCGCCGCGGTCGCAATGACTGACAGGGCCAGCTCATCGCCTGCGCGTGCGGATGCAAAAACCGCTTTGGTGTCGCGGAGGGCGGTATTGCCGCCACCACGGAGGTAGGCGGCATGGATGGCCGGGCCCGACGCAATGGCTTCGACATGTCCGGCATGCCCACAGGAACAGGGCAGGGGCACGCCGCGGTGCCGGGCCAGGGGCGAGGCGAAGTGGCCCACATGCCCGCCCACAAAGCGGTGGCCCATAAGTGGGCGGCCGTCAACCACAAAGCTGCCGCCCACGCCGGTGCCAAAGGCCACCATCAGGGCCGTCGCAGCTCCTGCGCCCGCACCGTAACGCGCCTCACCCAAAGCGTGGGCATGCACATCATTGACGACGGCGGCAGGCAGTCCCAGCCGTGCCGTAAGGCCCGCCGCGATGTGGGTGCCCGTCCAGCCCAGAATGGCATCCGTGGCAGAAATAACCGTGCCCAGATCCGCATTGATGACGCCGGCGGAGCCCACGCCCACTGCCTCCACACTCATGCCTCTTGCCGCGGCAGCGTCAATGAGGGAGCGGACAAGAGCGGCGGTGGCATCCAGGATGGCCTCCCCGCCGTCGCGGTTGCGGGTGGGGGTCTGGTCCATCAACAGCACGGAGCCGTCTTCACCGACCACCCCTGCAGCTGTTTTAGTGCCGCCCAGGTCCACGCCAACCACGTACCGCATAAAGGTTTCCTTCAAAAAAGTCACATCGGGTAAAAACGAGAGCTCCCCAACCACGGGGCCAACCCCGCGAAGGGCCAAGACAGGCGGCTGGGGAGCGGGTGGAAATTAAATCAAGCCTGTGCGTTCCAGGATGACCTTGATGGCTGCCGTCTCGTCCTCGTCCAGTGACAGCATGGGCGCGCTCATGACATTGGTCTTAATGACACCCATTAAAACCAGGGCGGTCTTGAAGGCGCCCAAGCCCGCAGCGTTGCCGGAAAGGCGGCCCGGCTTGGGGGTGTACACAATGTTGAAGACATCGGCAATGCGATCCTGCTCAGCGGCCACACCGACCCAGTCGCCTGCCACGGACAAGTCGTACATGCGGCGGTACGCCTTGGGGTCAACGTTGCCCAGGCCCGGAACAATGCCCTGTGCCCCACCCAGCAGAGCGCCGTCAACCACCACTTCGTGGCCCGTGAAAATGTCAAAGTTGGGGATGTTTTTGGCGCCAAGGAGCAGCTGACGGAAGGAGACGTCGTCGCCCGAGGAATCCTTGACGCCGGCAATGACGCCTTCGCGGCCGAGTTCCAGGAGCAGGTCGGTGGGCATCTTGAAGTGGGTGCGCACGGGAACGTCGTAGACGAACAACGGAACGTCCACGGCGGCTGCCACGGTGCGGATGTGGCGGCCATTCTCTTCCGCGTTGCTGATGGCGTAGTACTGGCTGGTGGCCACAATGGCGTCGGCACCCAGGGAGACCATGCGGCGGGCTTCCTCAACCACGCGGTTGGTGGTCTGCTCCACAGCACCCACCAAAAGGGGGACCTGCCCGGCGTTGACGCCGGCAATGGTCCGCAGCACAGTGTCGCGTTCATCGTTGGTTTGGTGCGTGACCTCACCGGAGGAGCCGTTGACGAACAGGCCTGTAACGCCGCCGTCGAGCAGGTGGCGGGTGAGATTCTCCAACGAGGGTACGTCAATGGCGCCCTCGGCGGTGCGGGGGGTGCAGACGGGCGGGATGACACCCTGGAAACGGGTAGCGACGGTGGTCACGGTATTACTCCAAAATATTGATAATGTGCAGAAATTTACAGGTGAAGGAGTGACGGCGCGGCGCCGAGGAGCTTCTTCGTGTAGTCGTTGGACGGGTGGTCGAAGATCTGCTCGGCTGGGCCCTGTTCCACAATTTTTCCGTAGTACATGACGGCAATGCGGTCGGAAACGTAGCGGACCGTCTGGATGTCATGGCTGATGAAGACCATGCCCAGGTTCAGTTCCTTCTTCAGGTCGGAGAGCAGGTTGAGCACCTGCGCGCGGACGGAAACATCCAGCGCCGAGGTGGGCTCATCCGCCACAATGATGTCCGGATCCAGCGCCAAGGCGCGGGCAATGGCCACGCGCTGGCGCTGGCCGCCGGAAACTTGCGACGGCGTGACCTCGGCTGCCGACTGCGGCAAGCCAACCAGCGCCAGCAGTTCGGAGACCTTGGCCAGGCGCGATGCGCCGTTGCCGATGCCGTGGATGGCGAGCGGGTCAACCAGGATGTCCTGGATGGTCATGCGCGGGTTCAGCGCCGTGGACGGGTCCTGGAAGACCACCGAGACGGACCGGCCGAATTCCTTGCGCATGGCTGCGTTGCGCTTGATGGCGGGCTTGCCGTGGAAGAGAACCTGGCCTGAGGTGGGCGTTTGCAGGCCAACCAGCACGGAGGCCAGCGTGGACTTGCCACAGCCTGATTCGCCCACGATGCCCACGGTTTCACCGCGGCTGATGGAGAAGTTCACGCCGTTGACGGCCTTGACGTAGCTGGGCTTGAACAAGCCGCCGGAGCGTGTCCGGTGGTGGACATGCAGGTCCTTGAGTTCAATGACAGGGGTGGTGCCGTTCACGGCGTTTCCTGCTGCTTGCCTGCTCATGAGGCACCTTCCGTTTCTGACCCGGCGGGAACCGCCATGGCGTCTTCGTGCTTGTGGCTGGCCCAGAAGTGCTCGCCCGTGCCGCCGTCACCGGACACGGGGGCGAAGGAAAGCTTTTGGGCCGGATCGGCGTCGGGGCGCTGGGAACGGCTGGCGAACCTGTCACCGGCGGCGAATTCACGGGGTGAAGGAACCGTGCCGGGAATCTGGTGCAGGCGCACGGCGTCGGACTCGATGGAGAGCACGGCACCCAGCAGGCCACGGGTGTATTCGTGGGTGGGGTTGGCCAGCAGCTCGGAAGCCTGTGCGGATTCCACCACCTGCCCGGCGTACATGACGGTGATCTTGTGGGCCAGCGAGGCCACGAGGGCGAGGTCGTGGCTGACGAAGACCATGGCGAAGCCGAGCTGCTCGCGCAGTTCGTTCAGCAGGTCAACAACCTGCTTCTGGACCGTGACGTCCAAGGCGGTGGTGGGTTCATCGGCCACCACGATCTTGGGTGAGCGGGAGAGTGCCATGGCGATCAGCACGCGCTGGCGCTGGCCGCCGGAAAGCTCGTGCGGGTAGCTCTTGAGCGTGCGCACCGGATCCAGCTTCACCATTTCCAGCAGTTCCGCAGGAGTCTTGCGGCCGTTGCGGCGGGTCAGCTGCAGCATCTGGTCCTTGATCAGCATGGACGGGTTCAGCGAGCTGAGCGCATCCTGGTAGACCATGGCGATTTGCTCGCCGCGCACACCCTCGTAAGCCTTCACGGAGCTGTGCCTGGTGGCGGGGTCCAGCAGTTCCTTGCCGTTGAAGGTGATGGAACCGGTGACCTCGGCTGTCTTGGGCAGCAGGCCCATGATCGCGAGGGAGGTGATGGACTTGCCGCAGCCGGACTCGCCCACCAGGCCCATGGTCTCGCCTTCACGAACCGTGAAGGAGACGTTGTCTACGATCGCGGTTTGCTCGTAGCGGCCCGGGAAGCGGATGGAAAGGTTCTTCACTTCCAGGATCACGCGGGCATCGGGGGCCACCTGGGGCAGGCGGTCGTTGCGGGTGAGTTCCACGGCCTGGAGCTTGAGCAGCTCCGCATCCAGTGCGGCAAAGGGGTTCTCGATGACCGCGCGGGCGGCCGCATCAGCCTTGGCGAGCTCAACAGCGGCGGCGCCCGAACCGTCGTCGTCCTTCACCGGCGCAGCCTTCTTGATCCGCGGGTTGACCATGGCATCGGTGAGGCCTTCGGCCAGGATGTTTAGGGACAGGACCGTGAGCAGGATGACGAGGCCGGCGAAGGTGGTGGCCCACCAGCCTCCCGAGAGCACCAGGTTGCGGCCGTAGGAGATGACGTTGCCCCAGCTGGGATCGGGGTCCTGGATGCCTGCGCCCAGGAAGGACAGGGAGGCCTCGAGGATGATCGCGTCGGCCACCATGACGGTGGCGAACACCAGCACGGGAGCCGCAGTGTTGCGAACGATGTGCTTGAGCATGATGTAGGCGCGGCCGGCACCAATGACACGCTCGGCGCGGACGTAGTCCTCACCGTATTGGGAGAGCACATTCGCGCGGACCACCCGGGCCAGCTGCGGGGTGTAGATGATGGCGATCGCAATGATGATGGTCGGCACGGAGTTGCCGAACGCCGTCAGCAGCACGGCGGCCAGGGCGATGCCCGGAAACGCCATCAGGATGTCCATGAGGCGCATGATGATCTCATTGACGGCCTTGGAGGACGTCGCGGCGAGGGCTCCGAGGGTGGCGCCGAGGATGATGGCCAGCGCCACGGCGCCGATGCCGATCATGAGCGACGCCTGGGCACCGTACATCAGGCGGGAGAGGACGTCGCGGCCAATCCTGTCGGTGCCAAACCAGTGAGCGGCGTTCGGGGCCTGGGCGGGATCGCCCGTCTCCAGCGGATCATGCGGGGCGATGAACGGGGCCAGGATGGCCACAATGGCGATGAAGACAAGGAAAATCAGGGCCAGTTTGGAGCCCAGGGTCAGGGCCTTGAAACGCAGGCCCGGCGCGCTGAGCCGTTCGGCAAGTTTGCTACGCATGGCTTAGACCGTCCTGATTCGGGGGTTGATGAGCAGGTACAAGAGGTCCACCAGAATGTTCACCAGCACGAAGGTCACGGCGATGACCAGCACCACGCCCTGGACCAGGTTGGTGTCGGCGTTGGTGATGCCGTTGAGGATCTGCTGTCCCATGCCGGGCAGGGAGAAAATCATTTCAATCACGACGGCGCCGCCCAGCAGGTAGCCGATGCGCAGGCCCAGCACGGTCACCGGGGTGACAAGGGCGTTGCGGAGGACATTCTTGGAAATGACGGTGGTGTAGGGCACGCCGTTGCCGATGGCAGTGCGGACGTAGTCGCGGTCCAGTTCCTCAACCATGGAGGTGCGGACCACCCGGATCAGGGAGGCGGAGACGGGAATGGCCAGGGCCAGTGCCGGCAGGGTCATGGATCTGAGCCAGCCCATGAAACCATCCGAGGGATCGGCGAGCCCGCCGGAGGGGAACCAGGAATTGGAGCCCAGGGCAAACCACTGGATGAGCAGGATGCCCAGCCAGAAGGACGGGGTGGCAATGCCTGCAATGGAGAAGACGCGGATGAGCTGGTCAACCCAGCGGTCGCGATACAGGGCGGCGAGGACGCCGAACACCAGGGCGATCACAATGGCAATGACGACGCCCAGGAAGGTCAGTTGCAGGGTCACGGGGAACGCGCTGGCGATGACCTCGGTGATGGGCTTGGCCGGTGGCAGGGTGTCGCCGAAATTGCCGGTGAACAGGTTGCCGAGGTAGCGGAAGTATTGAATGAAGAGGGGGTCGTTATACCCGTTGGCCTGGCGGTACTGCTCGAGGGCCGCGGGTGAGGCGCCATCGCCCAGCGCCGCAACGGCACGGTCGCCGGGAGCAAATTGCAGCACAACGAAGACGAGCAGGGTGACGCCCAGGACCATCAACGGTAGTGCTGCGAGCCGGCGTCCCAGCAGTCGCAAAAAGTTTGCCAATGTACTTACTCCGGTTCTATCTGCAGGCGCCCAGCGGGGGACTGCGTGCTGCATCACAAAAAAGATGGTGTCAGACGGGAGGGGCCGCGGCATTGGAAAGGCCACAGCCCCTCTGGTCTGTTGTGAAACGGCAATGCTATGCGCTTCGGCCTACTCCAACAAAGGAGACGCCGGTGGTGGGCAGCGGTGCGAAGCCGACAAGCTCCTTTGAATCCCAAGCTGTGGGCAGCTTGCGGTGGAAGATCGGGTAGAGCGGTGCTTCTTCAGCGATGATGTTGATGATTTCGCTGTAGAGCTTCTTGGCTTCAGCTTCGGGGGCGGCCAGGGCAGCATCCAGCTTGGTCTGAACTTCCTTGTATTCTGCGGACTCGTTCCAGGCGAAGCGGTTCTTGGCCCAGACGTCGCCGCGGTACCACCAGCTCAGCAGGATGTCTGCGTCGTTGCCGAAGACGGAGGGATCGCCGGGGGCTGCGACGACGTCGTAGTTCAGTCCGCCAACCTTCTCCGGTGCGTAGACGGCGGCGGAAGCCAGCGGCTCAAGCGTGGTGGCAACACCAATGGCGTCCCAGTTCTTCTTCATGATCGGGGTGACGTCCTTGACCCAGGCGGTGTCCGTGCTGGTCAGGGTCAGCTTCAGGCCTTTGACCCCTGCCGCTGCCAGCAGTGACTTGGCCTTCTCGGCGTCGTAGCCGTAGACGGTGGAAGCCTTCTGGTAGTTGGCGCTGCCTTCCTGGAAGTAGGAGGTGGCTGCCGTTGCGTTGCCCAGGAGTGCCGTCTTGATGATGGCTTCCTTGTCCAGGGCGTAGTGCAGTGCCTGGCGGACTTCCTTCTTGTCGAACGGGGCCCGGGAGAGGTTGAACATGAGGAACAGCAGGCCGAAGGACTGCACGGACTCAACGTTAACCTTCGCCTTCAGGGCGTCAACATCCAGGTAGGGGACATCTTCGATGGCCTGGACGCGGCCGGACTGCATGGCGGTCACGCGTGCCGATGCGTCTGCGAGCAGGAACCAGGTCATGTCCTTGGCCAGTGCCGGCTTCGGGCCGTTGTAGTCGTCGTTGCGTGCGAAGACGATCTTGTCGTCTTTGGCTGCGGAGACAAACTTGTACGGGCCGGTGCCCACGGGCTTGGCGTCGAAGGCCGTCTGGTCGGCCGAGGCGATGGCCTTGGGGACCACCTTGACCACTGAGATGCGCGGGCCGAAACCGGCGAACGGTGTGTTCAGCTTGAATTCGACGGTCTTCTCATCGATGGCCTTGACGGAGTCGATGAAAAAGATGAACTGTGCGAACAGTGCCTTGTTTTCCGGGTCCAGGACGCGCTCGAAGGAATATGCCACGTCTTCGGTGGTGACGGGGGTGCCGTCGTGGAACTTGGCGCCTTCACGAATGGTGACCTGGTAGGTGCTGTCGTCAACCTTGGTGGGGTCTTCGGCGGCGAGTGCGTTGTAGGGCTCGCGTGTTGCCGGGTGGAGTTCCACCAGGCCTTCGAAGATGTGCAGGTTTGCTGCCAGCGGGGTTGCGCCCGAGGAGCTCATCGGGTCGAAACCGGTGGAGAGCGAGTAGGAGATGCCAGCTTCGATGCTGCCATCCTTGTTGACGGCGCCAGCGGCACCTGCAGTCTCAGGGTCCTTGCCTGCACCGTCGGAGGAGCCACAAGCTGCAAGGGTTGCGGTAAAGGCAGTTGCGGCACCAAGGACGCCAGCGGCCTTGAGGAAGGTCCGACGTGACGCCGGTGTCACAGGCAGGTTCTGAAGAGTATTGCTCATTCGGTTGACTCACCATTTCGTTTCTAGTTATCGGATGTAGGACGTCCGATGCTTATGGTTGAACTGTAATAGCCATCACAGGCCCCGGTCAAGCGGGGCAGCGGTCTCGTTTTGGTCTCGCCGCCTTCCCGTATGGGCGTTGGGGCAGGCCTGTCTTTGGGGGAGTTTCCCCACGGCCCAGACTAATGCGGGGGTTGCGTCATGCTCGGGTGTAGGCAAGTTGTGGGACATCCGATATTGTATGTCTTGAGTCACTCCGGCGCCACGTTTGCGCAGGCCCCAGCGCCGCAGGCTTGGGCCGTTCCAACTCATGGTGGCCGGGGGAGGCTGGCCCATGGGGCCTGCCATCCAAGTGAGAAGCACCCGGTTCTTCCGTTTCACCTTTTCAAGGAGTTTTAGTTGTCAATTTCCACCACAGCC